>CAZSOP010000138.1:0-2498 GCA_964608385.1 uncultured Cytophagia bacterium | reverse complement strand
CTCAACCAAAGAGCAGGAAAAAGCGAACAGGATCGATCGTCGCCCGGCAGTAAAGCTCTGTTTTCATGGGTAAATCTCAGGGCGAAAGCCCTGAATGATGGGGCGTGCCGGGAAAGGCCTTTGCATCTTAACAGAAAAAGAAAAATTAACTTGACAAAAAAAAAAAAGATATATTTTATTAACAGTACTTTACTTTCGGCTTGAAGCGAATCTACCGCAGTTATTACCGCTTTTTCAACATTCCAACAGACCAGCGCGTTTGCTTTTCAAAACATTGTAGTTAAACGGTTTTACACACCACCGTTTTTTTTGCATCTTTTGATAACATTCAAAATAACTTGTCGATTCATTCGAGGAGTATAATGATGAGAATCGCACGTTTTGCATTGAGCCTTTGTATGCTGCTATTCATCTTTTGTCAAACGGACAAGAGTCCGACGAGTATGGATATCAGCAGCGACGGCGGCCAAACCGGGCCGGAAACACCGGTAGAGTATGTCAGCAATCCGCAAACGCATATCACCTGGCCGACCCTGGCGCAGAGTCCCTGCCCGATTGCCAATTACAATCCGCAGCGGGTGGCGCGCAGCCTTTATACCGGTCCGCAACAGGGACGGGTAAAATGGACCTTTGCTTCCGGCGGCAAGGGAACCTATGCGCCGGTGGTCGCTACGGACGGCACGATCTATTTTCCTTCCAAAGGCGGATTTTACGAACCGCCGAAGCCCGACAAGCTTTTTGCCGTTTCACCCCAGGGCCGGCTAAAGTGGTATTTTACTCCGGAACCCAAAATATCGGCGCTTACCATTCAAACCACTCCCATTATTTTGGCTGATAACAGGATACTTTTGGGGACCTCTTATCATAGCGAACCTTATGGAAAGCTGTATATTCTCAATCCGGATGGAACGATTTACAAGGAAAAGGAACTGCCGTACCAGATCCGCTGTCGCGGCGGTCTGGTTGATCTTGAGGGCAATTTTTATTTTACCTGTAACGAGCCGGATACGCCGGGAGATTGTGAATATCTGGTCTGCTTTAACCCCGATCTGAGCGAAAAATGGCGCGCCGGGTTTGAATCAAAATTACGAGATTATGCCTATCTTGCCATGTCTCCCGATGGATCCATTATATTGTGTAATGGGAAAGGACAAGAATTTTATGCAGTAAACAGTCAATCGGGAACGATTTTATGGAATGCGGATATCAGCAATTATCACGCTATTCCCATTATAGATAACGCTGGAAACATTTATTCGATATATGTTGATTCACATATTCCCGGGATTGTTTGTTATAATAGCAGCGGAGCTATACAATGGAAAATCTCTCTCAGAAATGAATTGGCCAAATTCTGTAATAGCATGGCAGAAAATTTTGGTGAGGTCAGCCTTGATCACAATGGATATATTTATTCCTATGCATTTGGCAACAGCCTTTTTTCCCTTGACAATGTCGGTCAGAAGAGATGGTTTTTGGAATTACCATATGGATTGGGACACGCAGAATCTCCGCCTACTGTCGCTTCCGACAGCAGTATTTATGTGGTTCAGGAAAATTTTCTTTATCACTATAACAATAAAGGTAATTTATTGTTCGAATGTCAATTTTCGGATGGGATAAAGTGCTACTCTGCCAGCCTGGCTTGCGGTGATGTAGCGTATCTTGTGACCGCTGAAGGGATGTTGATTGCTGTTGAATAATAACGAATATCACTTGATACAAACTGTTCAACAATTTTCAACAAGGAGTAGAGCTATGAACAAAGTTATCTATTTTCTCATTTTGATATCATCTATAGTATTTAGCCAATCCAGACACACAGAAGAAATTATTTTTAGATCAGGATCAGATACTACTACTAAATCTGTGTCAATGTCCGCAGTTAATGGCTTAACACGCTGGGCTCCGGATGGTGATGATAAATTACCCACCAGTGGTAGAAGTAATTTTTCCGGAAGTTTTGGTGCAAGTCCAGACATTTGGGGTGAAGATGCTCCAACTGAAAATGGAGTTGCATGGGGTAAATACACTGTTTCCTTCGGCTGTTCCGATGATGGTTTTAGCCGAAATTTTTATCTCGATTTCAGAGATGCGAATTGGCCTGGTTTGGCATATGGAGATAATGATCTTTATATCACTTATTATCCGGATAATGCCTCCGCATATAAATTAAAGGCACAATGTGATGGTGGTTCAAACTGGATTTCATCAGGTGAAACGATCAGAGTATGGTCTCTTGCTGGTAATTCTCAAAACAAAGCAGAGTTGCTCATTCCGGTTTCTGCTACTAATGATTGGGAAGATGGTAATATTAAAGTGGGCAGCATATTGATAAAGCTTACTGTTTGATTTAAAAATAATTATTAATTCATGCCCGGCTATGCACTTATTTTTTTAGAATAATAACTACCGCACCACCCATTTTTTGACTAATGGGTAAAAATTTAAACAAAAAACAATCGATTTTTTCAAAAAGTGTCGGGGTTGGGGAATAC
>CAZSOP010000137.1:0-9590 GCA_964608385.1 uncultured Cytophagia bacterium | reverse complement strand
GCATGGATGATCTTCGAAGACTTGAACGTAAAGAACATGAACTTCTCAAAGGACAAAGATACACTTTTCTCAAAAAACAAAAAGATTTAACCGATGACCAAAAACAAGCTAAATTCGAATTAACAGAACTTTTCCCACGACTTGGTGATGGGGTACGATTTGTTGAATTGTTTGATGATTTTTATACCTTCAAAGATAGTGAACAAGCTGCCGGCTATCTTGCCTGGTGGTGCGATTTGGTTGATGATAGTGATATCTATTCCTTTAAAAAGTTTATAAAAACTGTCAAAGCGCATTGGAGTGGAATCATAACCTGGTATGATCACAAAATTTCCAATGGAATACTTGAAGGCATCAACTCTAAAATTCAACTTGCCAAAGCTCGAGCTCGTGGCTATAGAAATATTGAAAACCTTATCAATATGATTTATTTCATTGCGGGTGATCTTGAATTTGATTACCCACTCAAAACGTTATAGACCCGAAAAAATAATATCCAGACGCAAATTTTCAACGTTTTCATGTCCGACCCGCTTTGGACTGTATAAAACGATTGCCTTATCCGATGTCTGAAAGGTAAGGGGACGACCCTCTTCATAGACATAATCCGGTCCAATATCCGAACCGGTTGTATGACATGAATACTTTACCCCGGTTTTCGCCTGATTGAAAACCATCCTGGAATATATCGATCGAAAATCACGCAAAGATGATACAGAGTCGCTGCAGCGATAACGAACTGAAAAACTATCACACTGAGTACCATTTACATATGGCCTCCCGGCGGTGGCTATGCAATACTCGTGATGCATATAGGTTGTCAATTCACCCCATCCTCCCGCATAAACTTCATCATCAAACAGATTTACCTTTTTTTGATTGAGGGTTTTAGAACGGTTTTCATGGTATTGTTCACAATACGTCGTCATATTAAAATGATAGGGGAATGGTTTTTCAAAGGCAACCTTAACAGCCTGTTTTGGAACATGAAAACGCAAAACAGCTATAAACGCATTCTGAATAAGAGCAGACGGGTGCATGAATCTAACAGGCAAATTAAAATCGATAAAAATAGTTCTTGAAATCGCAGCGGCAAGCGTACAGTGCAGGGCTGAATACCCGCCATAAGAATCTTCTGCATAAGCCCGGGAAAAAGGGCCGGCAAACTGCTGAGTGGGCTCATGCCAGTGCATGGCTACAGAAAGCCACGTTCTTTCTTCTAAAAAACGCGCCAATTCCCTTGCCTGTTTGTCCGTCACAAATTCTGCAGCCAGAGCCAAAAACCAAATGGTCAGCGCAGTATATGTCGGACTATTGTATTCGGATAAATCCGATTGTTTGTAACGATAATGCCGTCGTATGGCTGATGATTTTAAATGATAGAGGTTTTCTCTGCCAAGGTTGACAGAAACACGGTCTCCCATCAACTCGCCGCTGCAAAGCAGATTCACATATGCAGCAACAGGATGGTTTACATTGCCATCGGTATAGCGAACCGACGCAGATATAGATAGATTGTCTCGAAGCGTATCGACAATATTCTCCCGGCTCTTTTTTTGCAGTTTGTCGGCATAGCGTTTAAGGATCAGATACAACACACAGGGCGTATGTGTACCATCCTTAGCCTCTAAACTTGCTAAAATATCATTCGCCAGAATATGATCTTGAGGATCATGGCTCTCCAGCAGAGTTATGGCATACCAGGCCGTCTCGCGAGGTATCAGGCATAATCGCTTCTTGGGGTCGAAATATCGCTCAGCCTCATTGCGGGCAGAGTCTAATAAAATTTTCTTGAACCGGGTCATGTTGTTCAGACTTTAAAGAGAACGTAACGATAAATTTATGATAAAAAATACAAATAAACAGAGAGAAAATCATTGTTTTATTGCTGAATGGCACCTTTATCGAGTCAAACAGCTTTAAAAAGGGTTGCAAGGAATGCCACTTGCGGGCAAATGTTTTTATTATCGTATAAAGCCGGTCATATTCGTCTTCAATCATGTCCACCAAACGGTAAATCTTATCCTCACAATTGGATTGCGGTTCAACCAAATGTCCGTCCAATCTATTGCGAAATCTATGATTAAAACGTCGTTTTTCGGTTGTGGTTGTTGCTGAATCATCTAATAAATTATCGGAATAGGGATAAATCAAACTGTAAGCAAAAATTGATGACGGTAATTTGAAAGGTAAATCCATCAAATATTGGATTCCGTTCATGTTGTTTTCCAAAATCAACGTGTTGTCATCTATAACAATTTTTGCAAAGAGATCATCGCTTTCCAATGTCCACTTCTGGATTGAAATCGACAACCGGGGTGACGCCCTGATGAGCGAATGGAGGCCAGACATATCTTCCCAAATGAACCTCGGGGCCCTCGTCCTGTTTGATCCGGTCCGGCAGAGCATCGGCAAAAACAAACTGCCATTTTCGCATATTGGTCAAAATGTCTGCCCGGAGCTGCTCGTCATAAGGATCGTTGATACGGACTTTTGGTGTTGCCGGTGTCCACAAATAATCCGCGCCGGCATAAATCCCCACCAACCGCTCTTCAATTTGATTGGTCCCCCATATGCATACCGTACCACCGATGACATTGGGATAATCAACACCCTCACGGGCCCATCCCCGGGTTGCGGCAAAACAGCCATCATAACAAACGGATCGTACACCTCCCCCCATCATCACCGGGAATCTCTTTTTTCCACCATACTTCTTTAAAGCCGCTTTAATATCGCCGGCATCCGATCGCCGATATTTCCAGGGCTGGATGACCAAGTTGCTGTCAATACGATCCGGAACAGGACGACCGCCATGATCAGCCCATAAATGCATTGTGATCTTTTTATGATGACGCTCTGCCAATGACATAAGAATATCATAAATTCGTCCGACATGAGTTTCAGGGGTATGTCCACGGTCCGCTTCTTCTGGATATACAGCCCATTTTGCTTCATCCAGACCAACATGGACATCAGCAGAATCTTCGAGACAAAGGATAATCTCTTCATAAATCTTTTTCAACAGATGATATGTTTTCTCACCAATAGCGAATGAGGCGCCGCCATACATTCCCGGGCTACCATAGCATTCCGGATAATGGTAAATCACGCTTTTTACATGTCCCCAGGATTCCAATTCCGGCATAACACCAATATGATAGGAACGGGCGTATTTGATTAACGCCGTGAAATCATCGGCCGTAAGGGCAAAGGGGTTTTCCGAGCCGAGCGATAAATGCTCGAAACGAAATCCGCACATTTCATCGTCATATAGATGAACATGCAACATATTCATCTTCAGATGACTCATAATACGTATAATGCGCTCAATTAAGGGTTTACTGAAAACCGACCGCCCCATATCAATCATGAGCGAACGTCGCTGATATTGAGGATAATCCACAATTTCCAGGAGGGGGATGTATTTTTTTTCCACCGCGTCCGCTTCAACCGGGGCTTCCCAGGAAAAAAGCAAGCGGCCGCCAAAATAGCTGTATGCCAGAATCTGATACAGCGTCTGAGCAGCATAGTATTCGGCAGCAGGAGAAGCGGAAATAATTGTAATACCGTCGGAGGTGATAAAAAGCTTGTATCCTCCAGCCGGCAATGTTAGGGAGGACCGCTCAAAAGAAATCTTAAACGAAGCGGCGGAATTCATACATAAAAAAACGTCAGGCATACGGGAAAACAACATCTGTAGCGTTTCTCCGGTGCGTTTTTGTACCGGACAACAAGGATCAAACCCGGTAATTGAAATTTCGGTCGGAAATTCGATGTAATCATCGTGATAGACAAGCCGTTGTGGTTGGGGCACCAGGGGAATCCTCTCCATAAGCGAAACAGGAACCTGTGCAGATGATTCCGTTACCAATAATAAACAGAATAAAAAAATAATGATCCGCAATGGTTTCATTTTTGTTTCCTTGCAATTTTTAGGTTGAACGGCTGGTTACGGTCATGACTCAATCCTGCAACAATCGTATTGCATTGCGGTTTTCCCGTGCAATTTAGCTGCAATGGCTATCTATCCGCCTGACAGAATTTAATGTGATTTATTCCAGAGTATAATGCTCTGTCTTGTAATCCAAACGGGGTATTTGTTCACCATCAACAAGAGGCAAATCCAGAACAAAAAGAAACTCACATCGGTGTCCGACATGAGAAAATTGAATATACATATCCCGCTCGCCGTTATGGGGATAAGCCGGCACAAAATCGCTTCGTCCGCGTCTAAAAGAAGGATTTTGCGGTAAGAGGCAATAAAGATGCAGGGTAATATTGCCATCCTTAATTTCCAAATGAGATGAATTATTCGTTTCGATTTTTCCGAATGTATGAAGATTCCATTGTATTTCATCAAGCCGTTTCAATTCGATAGAATCGTGAATAACGATTTGGCGCTGCCGGATATAATACAAACTACGCTCTAAACTCCTGACGCCGAGAAAGTCGAGATATGCAGGTTTTAAATTCATAGAAATTTTGTCATAGTATTTTGTTTGATAACTCTCTGTCACCTCGGCAAAACGGTTGTTCGGAATATATTCAGGAGCCCACGGTAATGAATCTCCTATTTGACCCCGCCCGCCAATGGTGATGGTGTTATGAAGCAAGGTGTCGCGTCGATACACCGGACCAGCACCATTAATGGCAAGTTTATCACCAATCGCAATCAGAAAACTCCCCTGAGCCGGATCGCTATGGCCATATCCACTCCATTCTCCGTTCCGGTACCGACTGGTGCCAAGCGGGGCTCCGGCGCGGACAGTTGCAACCAGGTCCCTGGATTTCCAAAAAAGTTGTTGTCCGTCAGCAAAATAGTAAAATCGACCCGGCAGAGCAGAGGCTTTAATGTGATCGCAACAGTAAATATATTCCCAAACGCGGCGCCGGGGAGGCGCATTTCTCAGGTCTATGCCTGTGACCGGCTGGTCTGATAATTTTTCAGCCAACGCCAGGGCATGTGGATTTCCGGTACGTGCCGCAATGAGATAATGCATCCAGGCATCCCCTCCGGTTCTATATTGCGGATCACCAAAGGTTACCCCGTGTTTTGCATCTGCCGAGGTGGCCGCATGGCGAAAAAGAGAAGCATTTTGCCAGTAAGGATGCGACCAATAATGATCCTCTGAATGGAGGTGCAACAATTCAGCATAGCGCAAGAGAAATTGGTGTTCATAAATCCATAAATTAATGCCATGTGGATAAAATCCATCCTCAGGCAGCATATTCATAACGCGATTAAAAACAGCCCTAAGATAGGCAAGCCATTCAAATGCAATGTCATAATGATTGTAAAACAAAATGCCAAAAGCCAGCAGCCCATGACTACAACCCAAAAAATGGGCCTGCGCATAATCCGTTCGCTCATACCCAAGATGCTGCCAGACGCGTTGTGCAACCAGAAAACATTTTTCCCGATAACGCTGCCTCTGCGTCTGCGTAAAAAAAGTATACAGCCAATCATAACAAAGACACAATAAAAACAGACAATCACCCGCCTGAGTATCGATCTTCATGGGCTCAAAATCCATAGAGAGTGCCCTGTTCATAAAATGACTCATCGCACCTCTGGCACGCTCTATCGATTTCTTTTCTTCACATAAAAGTGCATCAAAGGCGCTTAACACCGCCCGATCTTGCAGACCGAGCCTTTCCTCCCCTGTAAGTATTTTACTCTGGGCACTTGCCTTAAAATCGAGATGCCAGTTGTTGAGTAATGTTTCAATCTTGCTTCTGATGTTTTCATTTTTATTCGTCTGCTGCCAGTTTACAACCGTCTCTTTATTAAAGAGTAATTTGGGGTGCTCTGATTTGGAGTTGGGGACAAAAGGAGACGGATGCACAGACTTGCGCGTCGAGGGGATAAATTGTACCTGCAAAGGTTTCAAGCGGCTATCGCCCCACTTTAAAAGAGCCTGGTTGGCACGATTTGATATTTCAAGATAGGCGATGGTTCGAATTTTATGAATTTCAAACTCATCCCCCCAAAAATTATATGTTGCTTCAACGCATTGATCGTTAATACAAAGCTCAATAAGCGGCATATCGGGAATGTTACGCCATCCCGGCCAGGGACCAACTGCTTTACCGGGGGGATGCATGGAAAAGATCAAATCATGAAAACGCCTGTATTCCTTGTCCAGGTCTTCATTCTTAATTCGCATATAACAACAATGACGTTGCAATGGATAATCATCGAGTGTAAATGTCATAATAGCCGCGTAATGACCAAGCTCAAGACAGGAAATATCGAATTCGATCTGATTTTCTATAATAGTAATGTGACTCGTGTCAACGATCATACCTTCAGGATCCAATTGCTGAACTTTTATTCAATTCGTCCCGGATCTTCTCGCGAAAAGCGGGTCGTAAATTTTCATTACTCACCATTATTTTCAATTCCTCTATGACCCGTTTGTTGATATCCTCCTCCATTTTTTCTATCTGTTCTATAGAAACTTTGTTGGCGAAAAGCTTATCCATTTGCGGCGCCAGAGTTTCAAGGATGGTGGCACTGCTCCAGGATGAATAACGCACAAAGTCGCGAATATCTCCGCCATCATACTTTTCACTCAAACGCCACACCTGGCCGAAATTCGTGTTTTTGAGCCTGGAATATTTTTCCTGCCAGGATTTAACAAAATTGATATCCTTTAAAACAGGATTGGGAGAATAATCGGCTCCGTTCATACGCTCTATTGCAGAAACAAAATGCTCAGCAATGTAAATGCCGTACTGATCGATTTTATTATCGCCATCGATATCCAGTGTCAGCTCTTTAGTCCGCCGCAACATTTCTTTCCAAGTCCAATTGGAGTCGGGATAGGGAACATTGTGAAGATCAAAGAGCGACCTGTTATAATAAACCCCGAGGGTATAGGTCCAATCGCAAAACTGATACCATCCTCCATCCAGGCTGGTACCTCGTTCAATGAATTCCGGACGTATTTTTTTTATAAAGCTATCCCCCTCAACAAAGGTAAACAAATTTAACAACCGGCCTTCTGCCGCCAATTGATCCCGGACGACAGTATTGGTATAAAAAACATCAGGCTCCTGATTCGCAGCCATCATTGCATATAATTTTTCCTGACCGGTGAATGGTATCAACTTGATGTTTATTTGATGCCGTTGCTCGAATTGTTGCAGTTGATTTTTGAGCGTTTTTAGCAGATTGGCGTTCGCCGGAACATTAATAGAGATTTCCGCTTCGTGGCGTTTTCCGGCATTGCAAGCGAAAAGAAAAAGTAAAAACAGAAAAAATACTTTCTTTACCATTTTATCACTCCTGTAAATATCACGGGGTTCTATCCTTTCTATGAGAAACCACAAAAGGATGTCATTCAACGAGTGCCTGATTGAATATCCAAAACCATTAAATGCTCTCTGCTTCGATTTAAACATACGAGCAGAGGGCGAAAGGGCGTCGATTTTCAAACTGCAAAGACGGTAGACAAAAAATGCAATCCGTCCCCGATCGCAACCTCATGACCGCCATCATGGATTCTCAATTCTATCCGCTCTTTATAATCGAGTTTTTCATATATACGCTCAGCGTCGCGATACTCTTTTTGGACGAACGGTATCCAATGAATATCATCTTTCTTCCCGGCTTGAATTTGTACCTGTCGGGGACAAATGAGAGAAATCAAATCAGAATCTCGGAAATGACTCAGCAAAGCAGGGATAAAAGCGTGTTCTTCCGCTGTCGGCAAAAAACAGCTATAACGCGAATCTTCTACCGCCATTTTTTTTAATCGATGATTAAACCAGGCAGAGACAATTCCGGCCCGGATTCTTAAATCCAGAGGCATGGAATATAAGGTATAAGCGCCCCCCATACTGATACCCCACATGCAAAGTTTCGAGCTGTCAATAGAAAACGCCTGTAAAACATAAGTGAGACATTGACTCAACATCTCTGTTTCAAGACCCCATAATGTGGTGCCCAAAATCAAAGCCAGCCGTGAAAGACGATTTCTTTTCTCAAAAGTATTCAACAGAGCAGGAGAGAGCACTGCGTATCCCGCCTCCACCAGTTTAGCGCCAAATCCATGATAACTGCCATCAAGGGTATGATTGAACCCAAGTACCATCTCCGGTGTTCCCTCCATACCGTGTAAACACATAACCAATGGATAAGGAGGCGGTTGGTCGGGCAGCATTAGGAGAGCTTGAGCTTTTCGCCCGCTTGATGCAGAGCCATTCAATAACAGGCATCCCTTTGAAATGGCTTTTGTCTGAAAAACAAAATCTTCCTGCCGTGTGATCCCCAGAAGGAGACGTCTCCATATTCGGCGATTGGCCTGTACGGATCGTAAATATTGTTCAACATTTTTATAATCCCGTTGCCAAAATGATTCTTGCCGTTCAGAATAAGCAAAAAGCTTTTCCTGCAGCGCCTTTTCCCCTCGTTTTGATAGATATTCAAAATCGATATACATAACTGATCATTCTATCCAATTTCTTTCAACCGCTTCTTTCTAGCTGACTCAAGGGCTGAGTCAATCATTAATTGTGCCATATATCCATCCCACAACGTGGAAGGAATATAACGATTCCCCAACAACGCGCTCAGGAAATGCCGGTTTTCTTCCATAAATCCGCTTTCTTCTCCCTTCCATTCCCGAACCTCGCTTCCCGTTGCAGATTTGAATTTTATCCGGGTTAATCGATTCGTCAACAACAGTGAGCCTTCCCGTCCATGCATCTGCACCATAAATTTTCCCACCAACGGTGCTTCAGCGCAATCACCCACGATCAGGGTTCCAGATACGCCGTTTTTAAAACGAAATGTGGCAGAAAGGTTATCCACCACTTTGGTGGATTGATGATAATTTTTACCGACGGCATAGACATGATCGGGTTCCGAATCAGCCAGATAGCGTAAAAGATCCGTTCCATGAACGCCCTGCGAGATAACATTACCCCCACCGACGTTGGACTGGTTTGCCCAGAAACCAGCAGGCCAGGGATCATCCATAATTTGCACAGATATCATATAAACAGAAGATAAAAGTGTACGGGCTTTTTGAATCATCTCATAAAAACGGAATTTAAAAGCACTCATGGCAATGAGCGAAGGAGCGTGTAATTCATAATACTCGTATATTTCCAGGGCCTGTTGTGCTGTTAAAGCCAGAGGCTTTTCAATCATAAAGTGCTTTTTCGCATGGATGGCACTTTTACAAAGGTCTCTGTGACTATTTGTATGCGTTGCGATATATACCACATGGATATCGGGCTTTTCCCAGATTACAGCCGGATCATCAGTGGCAATCTCTCCCTGAAAATGATGTTGCATTTGTTGAGCTCGCTGCAAGTCTTGGTCACAAAAAGCAAAAAGCTCAATCTGCGGAAACGAGGTGAGACATTCGGCATGTTGCCATCCCATCTCTCCACAGCCGATAATGGCAATTTTCATATTCTTCTCATCTCCAAATGTTAAGCAAACATAGTCATTCCCCCAACTCAAATCAAGAAAATTGTAATTTGCGCCTTAAAAAGATTATTTGTATTTTATCCAGGATAATCCAATGAAGTAAAAAGGACAGTAAATGGAACTGGTCATCTCTCTTAGTATG
>CAZSOP010000136.1:0-9594 GCA_964608385.1 uncultured Cytophagia bacterium | reverse complement strand
CAGCGTTCTTGGCGAGCTTGGCGGTTTTGGGTACGCATTAACCGGATGAGCCAAATTGGTTATTTTATCTCATTGAATATTATGTAGTTACAAATAGAGGCCGTCGCATCTGTTGGTGCTTCCGAAAACGAAATAGTATGACTAAATACATCTCTGACTGGATATGGTGTTATAGCCACCAGATTAGGATTTTGACGGTGAGAAAACGGTCATGTGCAACTTGTCAAAAATTGCTTTGTAGGGAACCGTTTTTTTTATTTTTAATTATCATTTTCCTGTTAGATTTAGGAGAATATACTTTTTATAAATTTATTCTTGAATTCTTTTGTTAAAAGGCATAAATTCCGTATGAATAAAGAGAAGAGGAGTTGCCATGCAAAAATACGTTTTATGGCTAATGCTTTTGCCGCTCATGGTTTCGGCGCAATCTGCTGATGATGAGCTGGTCAAGGTTAAGGCCTTTATTCCCGATATCGTTCTGGACCTCAAGTACAATACCCCGAATAATTTCGCCGGTCAAAAGCTCTATTCCACCGATGAATGCTTTCTGGCTCTGAAGGTCGTTAAACGGCTGAAATTGGTTCAGGACAGTTTGCGTCTGATCAGGCAGCATGATGGCAACAGCTATCCGCAGGGATTGGGACTAAAAATTTGGGATGGTTACCGGCCACGCGCTGTACAGTATCTTATGTGGGAAATCCTTCCCGATCCGACCTTTGTCGCTGATCCCGCTACCGGTTCGTCACACAACCGTGGTGCCGCCGTAGACGTGACGCTGGTAGACCGTGCCACCGGCAAAGAGCTCGGGATGCCGACCTATTTTGATGATTTTTCTGAACGCGCATCTCATTCCTATTCGAATCTGCCGGCAAATATTCTTGCCAACAGAGAACTTTTGGAAAGCATCATGGTCGACGTGGGGGGATTTGTCATCTATGCCGCTGAATGGTGGCATTATTCACTACCGGCGGCAGCAGAGTTTCCGTTACTGGACTTTCAATTAAAGTGAGGATGTCATGGTTAGAATACTGATATTTTATTTGCTATTGATTTTGTTTACATTGTTGCCGGCCGGAGAAGAAGTTTTGATCAATTCTCAAACGGAGAAAAACCAGCGTAACCCGGAAATCGCCACCGATGGCGATGGACATATCGTTGTTGTTTGGACCCGGGAGGATTCGGTTTTGTCAACGACACAAAAGGATATCTGTTTGCAGCAGTTGAATGCCTCACTTGAAACGCAAAGCGGTGTGCAGCAAGTGAACGCTTTTACCGGCGGGAATCAGAAAAATCCGGCTGTTGCCATGAATCGCAGCGGTAACACAGTGGTTGTTTGGGCGCATTACAGTCATCCCGATTCAATGTATGATATTATGGGACAACTATATTCAGCAGCAGGGCCTATCGGCGATAATTTCCTCGTCAATTCTCATATCGAGCACTCACAGTCCGCGCCCTCAGTTGCTATGGATACGGATGGCAGTTTTATCGTGGTCTGGGAGTCGTGGTTTCAGGACGGCGGTGATCGCGGTATCTACGCTCAGCGCTTTGATGCCGACGCCAACAAGGTCGGCGATGAATTTCGCGCCAACAGCACCACCGCCTATAGCCAAGCGAGACCAAAGGTGGTTTACACCGACGGAGGTAAATTTGTGGTGATCTGGGAATCCTGGAATCAGGATAGTACTACGCCTTCCGGATATGGTGTCTTTGGTCAGTTGTTCGATGCAGAGGCGCAAAAGCTGGGAAATGAGTTTCGCGTTAATACCTATACCAACGACTATCAATGGTTCGGCGATGTTGCTGGTTTTGACGACGGTGGTTTTGCCGTGGTCTGGTGTAGCTGGGAACAGGATGGCGATGATGGCGGCATCTATCTGCAGCTTTTCGATGCTGCAGCAAACAGGGTGGGCGTTGAAATTCCGGTCAACAAGACGACGCAATACTATCAATGGTTGCCGCGAGTGGCAAAGACCACTGACGACGATTTTGCCGTGATTTGGTCGAGCTGGAAACAGGATGGCAGCCGCGAAGGGGTTTATACACGATTTTTTAACCGCCGCGGTGAAGCAAAATCATTCGAAACGCGGATCAATCTGACCAAAGAGAGTTTTCAATGGGAACCGGTTTTAGTCGCCACAGGTGAGGACGAAATCGCAGCGGTTTGGTCGGCGTGGGGACAGTTTAGCGACAATTACGACATTGTCGGGAGAATCTTTTCACCGCCCATGCCTATGGGCATGCTGGACTCGGAAGCGATCAGCAACGAAAACGGAATCTCCACCAGCGAGGTGATCGTTCATGTGATGGACCCGAGCGCATTGACCGGGGATTCATATGAGTTCTCTTTTCATACCGCAGAAAATGCAGATCTGCTCGGTGATATCGTTAATCTCAACACGCAACAAAGGCTGGTCAGCGATTTCCCTTTGAACCGGGGCAGCGGCCTTTTATATCTGACGCCGTTATTCGAAGGGCTTGCGGTCGAGATTATTCCGGTTTTTGAGCTCGATATCGATACGGAGCAGTCCTGTTTTGTCAATAACAGCGGCAGCAATGTTAGCATTGCCATTGAAAAGATTATCGATTCGCGTAAAAATGTTGCTCCTATAGATGTAGCGATTGTCTGGAGCAGCAGCGATACACTGGCAAGCGGCGAGTACAGCGCTCCTTCAGACACGGCGCTGTTTGATGTTAAAATTCCCTTCAAAGCATGGGATTTGACCCATAATCAGGCCCTTGATATCTGGGTTATCGAAGAGAGTGGCAGCAAGAACAAGCGCTGGGATATAAATGAAAAATTTCGCATCATCACCCCGCCGCCGTATCAGGAACGCGCTTCGGATTCCCATGTTGAAATAGCTGTCGTTTCGCCTGAAAATGATCTGACTCTCCCCGGGCCAGGAGACACTGTTTTCGTTTATACCAAACGCCCGTTGACCGTCGATGATACCTTTCGCTTTACCGCTTGTGAAGAGAATGTGATCACCAGCGTTGCAACCAACAAGCGATTTACACCGGAGCGGTTCTCGCTTGAACAAAACTATCCCAATCCCTTCAATCCAGGAACAACCCTGGCGTACTATCTTCCCAAATCCTGCCATATTGAATTGACGGTGTTTAATGTAATGGGCCAAAAAGTGGCTACGCTGGTTTCAGGTAGACAGGCCGCGGGGCGGCACCAGCTCTTTTTCGATGCCACCGGCATGGCCAATGGCGTCTATTTTTACACATTGTCAACGAAGAGAGAGCATTTTATCCGCAAAATGCTTTTGATGAAATAATATATCGGCGCATCAGCACAAATTTTTCTCTATGCAAAAAATTAGCAATATAACCCACGCAAAAAAGCCAAGCCGCAAGGGATAGAAAATCAATGATTTCAAAGCTTTGCGTGTGGCTAATTTTTTCCTCAATTTTCTGTAACGTTTCACCCCTTTCAACTCATATTCTTATATAGAACTGTCCAAAATCACAATCGGGAAAATACTATGTTCGGCAAGAGCCTGAGCGGGTCGGTATTGGGTATTGATGCCTATATCGTCAAAGTAGAGGCGCACCTGGGCAAGGGGTTGCCGCATTTCAGCACTGTCGGGTTACCCATCGGCGCGGTGAAAGAATCGAAGGAGCGGGTTCTGGCGGCGATTAAGAATTCGGGATATTCGATGCCGAGCCGCCGAGTGACGGTCAATCTGGCGCCGGCGGATATCAAAAAAGAGGGAGCAGCCTTTGATCTGCCGATGGCGGTGGGGATTCTTTCGGCCCTTGGTCATGTTATTCCTACCGAGCGCACCGAGGAATTTGTTCTACTCGGTGAGCTCGGCCTTAACGGCCGCGTGCGGCCGGTACACGGGGTGTTGCCGATCAGTCTGGAAATCGCACGGCAAAATATCCGCGGTATTATCTGTCCGCATAGCAATGCCGAGGAGGCGGCCATGGCCCGCAATATTGAGGTCATTGCGGTGAAGACTCTGAACGAGGTGGTCGATTTTCTCAACATGCAGTGCGACATCGAGCCAAAACGGGTGGATATCGGCAAGATATTCAACAATGAAAAAAATTATCTCATAGATTTTCAAGATGTCAAGGGTCAGGAGCACGCCAAGCGGGCGCTGGAAATCGCTGCCGCCGGTGGTCATAACGTCGTCATGATGGGACCGCCGGGCTCCGGCAAGACTATGCTGGCCAAAAGACTGCCCACCATTCTGCCGATCATGTCGGTGGAAGAGGCGCTGGAGACCACCAAGATTCATTCCGTTGCCGGCCTGTTGCCCAAAAACGCTGCCCTCATTGCCACGCGACCTTTTCGTTCGCCACACCACACCATCAGCGATGCCGGACTGATCGGAGGGGGGACGATTCCGAAACCGGGCGAGGTGAGTCTGTCCCATAACGGCGTGCTCTTTCTCGATGAATTGCCGGAATTCAAGAAAAACGTCCTCGAAGTGATGCGCCAGCCGCTGGAGGACGGTCGCGTTACCATCGCCCGCGCAGCGCTGTCGCTGACCTATCCGGCCGAGTTTATGCTGATCGCAGCGATGAATCCCTGTCCGTGCGGCTATTATACCGATTCGCAGCATGAATGCACCTGTACGGTGCCGCAAATCCGCAAATACATGTCGCGTATTTCAGGTCCACTACTCGATCGTGTTGATATTCATCTCGAAGTGCCGGCGGTTAAATACAAAGAGCTGCGCAGTCAGAAAAGCGGAGAGACAAGTCGCCAGGTTCGCGACCGGGTGGAAATAACGCGGAGGGTGCAACAGCAACGCTTTAAAGATCATCCGTCCCTGTTTTGCAATGCGCGCATGGAGTCACGCGATATTCATAAATACTGCCAGATTGATGCGGCGTCGCATGATTTGATGAAACGGGCGATCAACAATCTTGGATTATCGGCACGCGCCTATGATCGCATTCTCAAAGTGGCGAGGACCATCGCCGATTTGGAAAAGTGCCCCCACATCAGAGCTGAACACATCAGCGAGGCAATTCAATACCGCAATTTGGACCGAACCATCTCTACCTGAGAAAAGACAAAAAAAAAAGCCTGTAGCAAAAAGCAGGGCACTAGTGAACCCAAAAGGTCACGGTGGGCGCCGCCTGAGCATTTTTTACGTCCCCTGACATCCAAAGGATGGGGGCTTGTAATACACACTCAGAGCTAAGCTCCCTACTGTTTAGTGTTGGTTCAATGTTGCCGTACTTTTACTACAGGCGAATGTCTTAAAAAAGGTGTTAATTTTTGTTTTAAATGTCAAGTGAAATCGTGATGAAACGGGAAGCAATGTTAAAATAGTTGCTTTTCTAAATACGGTTTTATACATTAACGTATAAAATTTATCAAGGTTCCCTGATTTATATGAGAGCGTTATGAACTTGAAAATATTGCATATTCTTTTTTCATTATTGTTGATCTGTTTTTTCCTGCCGCATCATCTTCATTCTGCCCCGCCCCGTATACTCAAAATCGTCATTAATGCTGATATCAATCCGGCAGTGGCGGAGTATATTGTCAACAATATCGAAAGAGCCGAGAAAGAGGGTTTTGAATGCCTTCTCATCCAAATGGACACGCCGGGGGGGCTATTGGAATCGACCAAGACCATTGTCAAGGGTATTTTGGCATCGGACGTGCCGGTGATCATGTATGTTGCTCCCAGCAGTTCCGGCGCGGTATCGGCCGGGGTATTCATCACCATGGCCTGTCATGTTGCGGTGATGGCCGAGGGCACCAACATTGGTGCCGCTCACCCCGTGGGTATCGGCGGCCAGCAGGATACCTCGCAGGTCATGTCCGAAAAGGTCACCAACTGGGCCTCGGCCTGGATGCGCGGTATTGCTGAAAAACACGGCCGCAATGCCGACTGGGCCGAACAGGCGGTACGCCGTAGCGTCTCCATCAACGAACAGGAAGCACTGGATAAAAATGTGATCGACTATATCTGCGAAACCGAAACCGATCTCCTAAAGACCGTAGACGGCGTAACTGTCGAGCTGGGCAGCGGCCGCGACTATACGCTTACCACAGCAGACGCTGTGGTGCTCGAAAACCGCATGAACTGGCGCTATCGTATTCTTTCAAAGATATCCAATCCCAATATCGCTTATATACTGATGATACTGGGGATTTACGGTCTCTTTTTCGAATTGCAGAACCCGGGCACTCTGATTCCCGGTATTGTCGGATCGATCTTTTTGATTTTGGCCTTTTTTGCCCTGCAAACCCTGCCGGTAAGCTGGGCCGGGGTTTTGCTCATTTTACTCAGTCTAATCTTTTTCATTCTCGAAGTCAAGGTGGCCAGTTTCGGCCTGCTGACGATAGGAGGGGTTGTTGCCATGTTTTTTGGATCACTGATGTTGTTCGAAAAAACGCCTGCGTTTCCAACCGGTGTGGATTGGCGTCTGGCCCTGACCGTAGCTCTTTTTACCGGTCTCTTTTTTCTCTTTGCCCTCGGCATGGTGTTGAAAACGCGGTTGACCAAACCCACCACCGGACGCGAAGGCTTGATCGGCTCGAAGGGTTATGCGGTCACTGCCATTAAACCCAACCGCGAAGGCGACGTTCGCCTCAAGGGCGAATTCTGGAAAGCCACAAGCAACGACGAGATCAAAAAGGGCGACAAAATCGAGGTCACCGATGTTGATGGCTTGATATTAAACGTAAAGAAGATATATAAATCATAAACAATATTTCTAAACAGGAGGATTAATCATGACTCCCTCATTTGGTGTGCTAATTGTACTGTTGATTATTCTGCTCGCCAGTGCGATTAAGGTTACCCGGGAATATGAACGCGGTGTTATTTTCCGACTCGGTCGTTTGGTGGATGCCAAAGGTCCGGGTATTTTTTTCATAATACCCATCGTTGATCGCATGGTCAAGGTCAGTCTCAGAACCATTGCCATGGATGTACCGCCACAGGACGTCATTACAAAAGACAATGTTTCGATCAAGGTCAACGCTGTTCTCTATTTTCGCGTCATCGATCCCAGTAAAGCTATTGTTGAGGTTGAAGATTATCTTTACGCCACTTCGCAGCTATCACAAACCACATTGCGCAGTATTCTGGGGCAGGAAGAGCTCGACAGCCTGCTTACCGAGCGAGACAAGATCAACCAGGAACTGCAAAACATTATCGACGCCCATACCGATCCCTGGGGCATCAAAATTTCTCTGGTCGAGGTCAAACATGTTGATCTTCCCGCCGAAATGCAGCGCGCCATGGCCAGGCAGGCAGAGGCCGAGCGTGAACGGCGGGGCAAGGTGATTCACGCCAAGGGGGAATTCGAGGCATCAAAAACATTATCAGATGCCGCCGCAGTTATTGCTGAAAATCCCCAGGCTTTACAGCTTCGCTATTTGCAAACCCTGAACGAAATCGCTACGGAAAACAATTCGACCATTATCTTTCCGCTTCCGATCGATCTGGTAAGACCTTTGCTCGAAGTAGCGAAAAAACTCGACGATGCTAAAAAATAAATTTTTGAACCATAAACTCTCAGAGGCGAGCTGATGCGACATCAACTCGCCTTTTTATTGATTCTATGGAAAAAGTAAACAACGATTATCGTGACTATTTTCCGGTAACCCAGACCCACGTCTATCTCAACCACGCTGCCACGGCGCCGGTTTCGAAGCCGCTAATGCAGAACGTAACGCAATTGATGACCGATTCGATTATCGGCAATCAGGGTGAACAACGCTGGATAGAATATACCGAAAAGGTCAGACACCTTGCGGCGGCCCTGATTCATGTCGATGCCGACGAAATCGCCTTGGTCAACAACGTCAGCACGGGCGCCATGCTCATTGCAAACGGACTCGCGTTCAAAGAGGGCGACGAAATTTTGGTGCCAAAAAATCAGTTTCCAGCCAATGTCTATCCCTGGACAAATCTGCAGCAAAAGGGCGTTCGCGTCATTACCGATGAGCTGCCGCACGCCTCCCATGCTGTTGGTGTGCTTGAAAGCAAAATCAATGACAAAACGCGGCTGCTATGTCTGAGTTTTGTAGAGTACGATGACGGCTATCGCCACGCCATTGAAAAGATCGGCCGTTTATGCCGGGAAAACAACGTTCTCTTTTTCGTCGATGCCGTCCAGGGCCTCGGCGCCTTGCCGCTGGATGCCCGAAAAGCGGAAATTGATTTTCTCGCCACATCGGGACATAAATGGCTGCTGGGACCGAGCGGACAGGGATTTCTCTACGTACGCCGGGAACGATTACAGGATATCTACGTCCTCAGCAAGGGCTGGCTCAGCTATTCCCTGCCGTTTGAATTTCAGAATTACCGGCAGCCCCTCAAAGCAACCGCCGGCCGCTTTGAGGGGGGCACCTGGAATTTCCTCGGCATTGCCGGACTGGGCGCTGCCCTTGAATTGCTGCACGAGGTCGGCATCGATCGTATCGAAAATCACATCTTTCAGTTATCGGACCTTTTACGAAAAGAGCTGAGCCAAAGAGGCTATCACATCGCCGGCAGCTCCCGCCGTAACGAGCGTTCCGGCATCACCGCAATTAGGCACGAAAGCGTGCCTGCTTTCGACATATTTTCGCGATTGCTAGAGCAACGCATCATTGTCTCCGAACGAAACGATCATATTCGCGTCTCGCCGCATTTTTACAACAATGAAGATGATATTGAAAAACTGCTGGCCATTCTGCCGGCATGATAAAACTGTTTTGATTTTGCCAAAAAATGTTTAACATAAAATTTATGTTTAACAGAATTTAACAGCTCAAAGAGATGGTGAAAATTTCGTGACCAGAAAGACTTTTATTCTATTTATTCTATTATATTGCTCGGCCGTAATAGCACAGGGCTTGCGCATCGACCGATCGATTATTGTTCCCACAGCAAACGGCGCCAAAGGTGCCTCCATGGGACAGGCCTTTACAGCCATCGCTAATGATGGAAGCGCTTTGGCCTGGAATCCGGCCGGACTGGCCCAGCTGCAGGTTAATATGGCTGCGCTGGCCGGTAAGCTCGGTTTTGGTGCCATTGATGTGCAGCACCCTGAATCGTCAACAACCGATTACAGCGCTGAACAGGGTACCGTTCCCAGCATGAACTATATCGGCTTTGTTATCCCCATACCAGCCGAATTGAAAAATCTCAATCCGGTCAGCGCCTTTGCCATCCGCAATCTCTCTGATTTTACCGATGAGATCATCTGGTCGGAATCACCCGACGATGACAATACCCATACCGACCATCGTTACAAGCGGGAGGGAGGCCTTTTTTCGCTTTCCGGTGGAATGGGGGTCCGTCCGTTCAACTCGCTCTATATCGGCGGTTTTCTTTATTTTTTTTCCCCCCAACAAAAAACTTCCCTCTTGTCCCTCGCCGACCGCCCGCGGGGGGAGGCCGCGGGCAGGGTGCGTCGGCAGACCAAAAATGTTTATTCCGGTTTTCACTTTGAAATAGGTCTGATCTGGAAACCATTCAAAGCGCTCTCTGCCGGTGGCAGGATCCGTTTGCCTCATATTCTGCATCTCAACAATATAAAATACCAGATCAACGAAGAGGATGAACAATCCATTAATACAGAAATTGCTGTTAATATGCCACTATCGATGACCTTCGGGCT
>CAZSOP010000135.1:0-9599 GCA_964608385.1 uncultured Cytophagia bacterium | reverse complement strand
AGGGTGATTGATGCTCATGTCTCGAAAAGAATTTATCAACAAAACGGGAAAAGGTGCCCTTTCCGCTGGCGCTTTATCTTTTGCCGGGTGTGCGGATTCTGACTCTATTAAAACATCCCCCGGTGGATTCGATCTTGCATACCAATCAAAGCGTCTGGAACTCAAACATGCCTGGACAATTGCACGAAATACGAGTCAATACAAGGATAATGTTTTTGTCAGACTCGAAAAAGACGGTGTTTTTGGGCTGGGAGAGGCCGCACATAACGTTCGCTACGGTGAATCGCTCGAGTCTACAATTGAAACCATAAAGATGGCAGCGCCTCTCCTCAAAACCTGCAATCCTTGGCATTTTGTAGATATTCAACTAAAAATAAAAGCGTTACGCAAAGGCCAAACCGCTGCAAAAGCTGCTCTGGATATGGCCATTCTCGATTGGATTGGAAAAAAATTACGCGTACCTCTAAATCAATTCTGGGGACTGGATAAACAAAAGGCTCCCCAAACCACTTTTTCCATTGGAATAGATACGCCCGAGATCATCAGGAAAAAGATTCAGGAGGCGGAACCCTATCCGTTGTTAAAAATCAAGATGGGTAAAGAAAATGATAAAGAGATTCTCGAGACGGTACGCAGTGTGACGGATAAGACGTTACGGGTCGATGCCAACGAAGGCTGGACGGACAAAGAAAGGGCGATTCGTAAAGTGGAATGGCTGGCGGAAAATGGCGTTGATTTGGTGGAACAGCCGATGCCGGCAGAGATGCTGGAAGAAACCGCATGGGTACGCGAACGCGCTTCCATTCCCATTATAGCAGATGAGGCGGTTAAATCCGCCGGCGATATACCGGTTTTGGCACAGGCTTATGATGGCATTAACATTAAAATCGATAAAGCCGGCGGTTTGCAGGAATCATTGCGCATGATCTGGATGGCCCGATCTTTAAATATGAAAATCATGCTCGGCTGTATGGTGGCGAGTTCCTTGTCGATTACGGCAGCCGCGCATTTATCACCGGCAATCGATTACCCGGATCTGGACGGTCATTTATTGATTTCCAACGATCCTTTTCAGGGTGTAAAAGTAAAAGAGGGGTGGCTCATACTGCCCGATAAGCCCGGTATCGGTGTTGAAGGAGAATTTTAAACATATAGGTGGAAAGGTGAAAGTTTTACTGTTTGATATTGATGGTACATTGATTTTATCGGGTGGAGCGGGATTGCGGGCGATGAATCGCGCTTTTTTTGAGCTTCATCAGGTTCCGAATGCATTTGACGGCATAAGCCTGTCCGGACGAACGGATACGTGGATTGTTGAAACCGCCATGACACGGGCCGGCATCCCTGTCGACGCTAATATTGTGGCTGCCTTTAAAGAGCGATATTTTTTACTGCTACAGGAAGAAATCTCGAAACCGGGTAACAAAAAAGGAATTATGCCGGGAGTTGAAAACCTGCTCGATATCCTTAAGAGTAGAGATTCTATCACATTGGGCTTGCTGAGTGGAAACTGGGAAAAGAGCGGCAGGATCAAACTGGCTCATTTTAATCTTTCTCATTTATTCAAATTCGGCGCTTTTGCCGATGATTCCGGTGACCGTAATATGCTGTTGCCTTTTGCGATGCAACGATTTGTTAAATCCTATAAGCTTAAACCCAAGGTGGAAGATATCTTTATCATCGGAGACACCCCTTTTGATATAAAGTGTGCCAAACCGCATGGCGTAAAATCCGTTGCTGTCGGTGCCGCCCATTACTCGGTAGATGAATTGGCGCAATATTCACCCGATTATTTGCTGCCCTCTCTGGAAAAGACCGATGTCTTTATAGACATTCTCGAGACTTAAAAAACGCCGAACAGTTTAAACGCCATAATCACCATGGTGATGACGAGAAAAATTTTAATTACCCTATCACCTCCTTTTACAGCGACATGGGCGCCCCACCAGGCACCAACAGCATTTCCGGCTGCCAGGGAGAAACCGTAGACCCAGTGTACGTTTCCGGTGTATATAAATATCGCCAATGCAGGGATGGTGTAGACGAGGATGATAAAAACCTTGTGCATATTTACCTTGACCAGATTAATATGCAGGATATGGTATAGGGAGGCAATTATGATAAAACCCACACCGGCCTGGATGAATCCACCATAAATTCCAATACCAAACAATGCCGGATAGACAAGAATATTTTTCTTTTCATTTATGGTTTTATGGGTGGCTGGGGAGACAAAGAGCGAGATCATGATTCCGATGATCACCACACCCAGAATACGCTGAAACAGAGCATGGCTTATATTAACGGCTACAATAGCTCCGAGAATGGCTCCCGGCAGGGTAAAAGCGGCGAATTTGAGGCTTTTCTTGAATTCAGAGGTTTTGTTTTTTTTGAATGATGAGACTGCCGAAATGTTTTGGATAAAAAGTGCAATCCTGTTCGTACCATTGGCCATGGCGCTGTCCAGTCCCAGAAAAATGAGTGCCGGCAAGGTCAGCGCAGATCCGCCTCCGGCCATCACGTTGATGAATCCTGCCACGCTTCCCACGGCAAAAAGCAATACAAATTTATATTCCATTGAATCGTTTTTCCGTATTTTTCTCTGTTTTCTGGTGTTTTTTTTGTCAGGGCTCGGTGAATGCCATTATCGGCTTTTGACCATGGGTGAAAAATAGAGCGGCAGTCCTGCAATTTTCATCTTTATTTTATACAGAGTATTTGTCTCTGTCTCAGTGATGAAAAGCGTTTTTAAATCGGTTTCGCCAAACTCGACATTCGTGGGATTGGCACCCGGGGTTTCTATTTTGTTGACGATTTCACCCGCCGGATTTATTATAAATACGCCGCCTCCTCCAAAGAGAGCTACATATAATGAACCGGCCTGATCAAAAGCAATTCCATCGGGATCGCCATCAGAAAAGTTGATAAAAATGCGGTTGAATTGCAGGTTACCGTCCTTTTGGATCTTCATGACCACGATACGGTGTTTTGCGGATTCACAAATAAAACACTCTGTATGATCCGGATTGATGGCGATTCCGTTCGGAAATGCCATAGGACCGGCTACGCGTTTGACATTTTTTTTCGAATCGATGTAATAGACGTAACCATCAGGATTATCGGGATCATAGGATTTGGGGTCTGTAAAATAGAGACCTCCCATGGCGTCGAATGCAAGGTCATTTGGCCGGTTAAACGCTGAATCCTGATAGCTTTTTGCATATATTTCGGATTCGCCCTGTGGATGAATTTTTAGAATTGCCCCGATGCCATATTCACAGGCAAAGATAAAGCCATCTTTGCTAATGGTTAAGCCATTGGTTTTAATAAAAGTAAAAGGATTTTTGCCGGCTTTTAGGAATTCGATTGCTTTTTGATCTTTGACTTTTGCAATCCAGCCGCCGTGGCAGTTTGAAAGGTATAAATTGCCTTTACCGTCCCAGGCCGGTCCTTCAGGAAAGTCGAGGTTTTCAACGACTTTTTCGAGTCCCGGTTGCCGGCAGGAGGATAAAAGAATAGCGCCCAGGAACAGAAGCAAAATTAATTTTTTCAAATAGATCACCATACGATCTCCTCACTCATGGGAACTCCTTGCCGTTTATTTAAAAGGATATATAAATTGTACAGTTGGGAAATGAGTTTTAATAACTTTTTCGATACCGGATTTGAATAATAACTTGACGTTTGCACCGGCATCCATGGTCAGATAAAGACCGAGTCCCTGATGGCGTAACGCCCAAACCCGCTGTATCATATGCAGCGATTTGGGCTGCCAGTAGCAGACGGGAGGCCAGGCTGCCAGTGCCGTGGCATGCATGGAGAGGGCATTGGATTCGGCTGTTTGCCCCAGAAGGGCAAAGTCTTTGCTCTCTAGCGCCTGTTTTAAACGGGCCAAATCCTGTTCGACTTTTTGTTGCCAGGAGCGATAGAGAACAGAGGTTTCCACTGTTCGCTGCATCCCTTCACGTGATGAAATTTTTTTCTGTTCTGTTGACAGCGTGATGACGCCAATGGCCAGTTCCGGCCATCTGGTATCGATTTTTTCTGCATAGGAATCCATTCCATCCTTACGGATGCCACGGTTCCACAGCACAAAGCCTTCTTCTATAGACCGGCAGGCGCTGCCGCTGCCCAGTCGGGCCAGTAGGGACAGTTCCCTCATTCCCAGACCCCATGCATAAAAGTCGTTTAGCGCTCTGACCAGAGCCGCAAATCCCGACGCCGAAGATGCCAGACCAGCTGCGGTCGGAATCGTGTTCAGGGTACTGATTTCATAATATTCATTTTTCGACCTAAAAAGATCGAGAAAACAGCTTATACGCAATACAAATGCATCGGAATCCGCCAATTTTTTTTTATTTAGAAAAATTTTATCGAAACTCGTCGTGTGTTTTATTCGGGTTCGGGTTCCAAGTGCACTCAGAGAGATGGATAAACTCGATGTGTTGGGCAGATTGAGCTCCTGATCCCGTTTGCCCCAATATTTGATCAATGCGATATTGGCACTCGCGTATGCCTCTGCTTCGGCCGGCGCTGCGGCTTTGGAACTCTGATTGTTTAAAATTGAGGTTACAATGTCAGATTTTTTCAACGGCGAGTCCTTGACTGCTTGTTTTGAGTGAAATCGTTTGAAAGGGGAGGTTAGGGTTTCCCGCACGCCCCAATGCGATGACACAATCGCCCAAACCGGAACCCGATATTTTGGCACCGAGTATTCCTTCGCTCCGGCGTATGGCGTAAATGATGTGACTGAGCGTTTCATCATTCACACCGATGGCATCCATGAATCCCTGATGAATATTCATCAGCTTGCCAACCTTTTCCCATTGTTCCTTTTCAATAGCGTCGATAGCCAGCATTGTACAAATATTCATATCCTCAAATATGCGTTTGCTTAATTTGGGGAATTTTTTTTCAAACTGATCGACTTGCTGTATCACTTTTACAGTGGAGGTTTTATAGCCTGCATATATTGCTGTGATGGGATAATTTTTTTTTAGCGGTGTTATTTGCAATGGGGTCATTTGATAGGCGACAATGCCTCCATATATACTGGCTGCCAGGTCCGCTCCTGATCCTCTGCCCTGTACGTTTTGAATAATTTCCAGGCAATCGCGAAAGAGCTCCTTCTTGTTTTTTTCCAAGCCTCTGCAGCTACAAATTGCAGCAGCCGTTGCAGCGGTCACGGCGGCTGAAGAACCCAGTCCCAGATTTTCCGGGAATTCAGATTGAATCGACAGATTAAAACCACTATCGATTACGCTACGGTAGTGCTGTATAGTTTGCAGCACAAAACGAAAGGCATACTCTGTTTTCAGAGAATTCAAATCGACTTGCAAGTTTCCAAGTTGGGAGCTGATATCTATTATCGAATCCGTACGCGGCGTCAGGGTGATCTGCATATATTTATCGACCGAGCAAACCAGTGCCATTTTTCGCCGCAGAACTGCGTGTTCTCCGAACAGCATCAACTTGCCCGGTACTATCGCCTTATATCGTTCTGACACCCCTTGAATCCTCATGAGCGGTTAGCAATTCGAAATTATATTCTTTAAATAAATCACAAGGTGGATCGTCAATACAGATCAATACGATACCACCGGCCTCGCCTTTGATGGCGCCTGCACCGGTTATTTTTGCCGTCCCTCCAAGTGCTTCGATATCGGAGATAAAGTTTTTGATAACGGCTGGCACGACTCCAATCTTCGACAAAAGTCGATGATTATTTTGGATGGATGTGCAAAATGCTTTTTCATTTTTTGTTTTAATTGACTTAACCATATTACCGGTAACATCTGCAAACTCGGACCAAATATTACTTTTTCCAAAGCGTTTTTTAACCCGGGCGACACATTGGCCGGTTCCGGATCGGGGTTTGCCCGTATTTACAAGAAAAAGAGGCAAAGGGGGCGATGGCAAGGATTTTGTGCGTTGATTATGAAATTCTACAGTTCCGCCGTGAACGGTAATATAGGGGTCTACACCGCTGGGTGAACCGTGATGGAATTTTTCGATTTCAAATGTCAGGTTATAGAGCTCGGTTGTCGAAATTTTAAGGCGGTAATAAGCACACAATGCCATCGCTGAGCTGGCCACCGTGGCTGCAGATGAACCCAGTCCGCATCCCACAGGAATTTCAGAACAGGTGGTAAGTGCGGTGTAATGCGTTTTTTGGATCTCCCTTTTTTCGATGTGGTTTGCCAGAATATAGGCGAAGGGTTGTACCGGGTTTGTAATGACTTTGTCAATGGCGAGTTTATTCATCCGAAAGCGTTGGAACCGTTCATGCAATTCTTCCTTGATGTGTAATACCTCGGTCATTGACAGGGTGGCCAGATGATTTAGATCCGGCAACGCAAAGGTAAATCCCTTTTGATTATTGGCGACCAACTGCGAAGTGCTATAGAGGCTCACTGCCTGAACAATAGCAGGTTGACCGTAAACAACGGCATGTTCACCGCTGAGGATAATTTTACCGGGGGCTATTGCTTTCATTATTCGTAAAGTCTCATGTGATTCCGTATTCCTTTGAGTCTGAATTTTCCCCTGCTGAGCCGATCGAGCAACAGGGTGCTGCCATCAGTGGGCAATGAAAAATTATAATATTCGGCGTATTGTTGATAGTTCAGTTCAATTCTGTTCTTTAGCAAATCCCGGTGTCGGGCTATGGGCAAATTGGATTGATAGTTTCTCAACACCATACCGGAAAAAAATTCAGCAACACATCCTGAACCGTAACTGAAAAAAGCCAGGCGTTCATCACTCAACTCTTCTTCACTATTTTCCAACATGGAGATCAGGCCCATATAAAGAGAGGCGGTATAGATGTTACCGATAATACGGTTGTAGAATAATCCTTTTTCAATTTTTTTGTCCAGTTCTGCGACCGGCGAGTCGATATTTTCAAGCTTTGCCAATTCGTGATGTGCCTTTTCCGCCATTTTGCTAAAGGGGAGGTGGTAACAAAAACGAGCGAAATCCGAAAAAGAATAGCCGGATTGTTGTTTGTATTGGTTCCAACAGTTTTGCAGTGCTTTTATATAGACGCTGATCGAGTATTTGCCATCCACCAACGCATAGTCGAGATAGTTTGGCCGCCAGAAATCCATGACATCTTCACAATACAATCCAAAAAAGGGCTCCAGGTAGAGAATTTTTGCTTCAGCAGAGATGACCATTGCCACAGAACCGGCTCCCTGTGTTGGTTCACCGGCTGAGGAGAGACCATAGCGGGCAATATCCGACATGACGATCAATGCTTTAGAGTCGGGATGCTGCCGAATCCAGCCTATGGCCATTTGAAGCGCTGCGGTGCCGCTGTAACATGCCTGCTTCAATTCAACCGTGCGGCAGTTGGGAGAAAGTTGCAGCAATCTGTGAACATAAATACCGGCAGCTTTGGACTGATCGACGCCTGATTCGGTTGCAAAAAACAGAGTATCGATTTTGGCCGTATCAACCGTCCGGCATGCCTGCCATGCGGCATTGGCTCCCATACTGATAATATCTTCATCCGGAGGGGCAACAGCCATCTTTTCCTGTCCAATACCGCGGTAAAATACCTTTGCCGGGGCGTTCTTTTTTTCTGCAACGGTTTTTAAATCAATAAACAGATGTGGAATGTAAAAAGAGAGCGATTCAATACCGATTTGCATAAATACCCCACTGTTTGCCTATAAATTTAGTAGCAGTTTTTCATTTTGTTTTAATTTATCGACTTTGTCTGTTCCCAATAAAAACATTGCCGTAACGAATTCTTTTTTTAGCGCTTCAATGACCTGTATTACGGCTAGTGGAGAGTCCATCGCTGGTTTCAGAAACGGAGATGCCATTCCGCATAGAGAGGCCCCGAGAATGACCGCTTTTATCATATCGAGGCCATTGCGGATTCCTCCGGAAGCGATCAGGGTAATACGAGGTAAAAATGATTCGAGTTGCCGGAGAGCAACCGGAGTTGGAATGCCCCAGTCTTGAAAGACGATACCTAAATTATCTTTTTTTAGGCGTTGAGAGCGATGGTGTTCGATTCTGCTCCAGGAGGTTCCGCCGGTACCCGCTACATCGATAAATCGTATGCCATGGTCGATAATGGTTTGAACATCTGGTAATGATATACCGCTTCCGACTTCTTTGAGGATAAGGGGTACGACAAGCTGTTTGCCGATACAACTGATTTTTTTGCTCAATCCGAAAAAATTCGTATCGCCTTCCGGTTGTACGGCTTCCTGTAGCGGATTGAGATGAAGATAAAGCGCATCGGCGTCGAGTACGTCAACAGCCTGTTGACAATGGTCGAGGGTAAAGCCATAATTGAGTTGAACAGCACCCAGGTTGGCGCACAACAGCGTGGTGGGGGCGTGTTTTCTGATCGCAAAGCTATGCGACGCTTTCGGCTGGGTAAACATGATGCGTTGCGAACCCACTCCCATGGCCACGCCTGTTGTTTCAGCGGCGATTGCCAGGTTACGGTTTATTTTTTTTAATAACTCATGATCTCCCCCTGTCATCGATGATATGAGCAGAGGGAAAGATAACTTTTTATTCATAAATATGATTGACGGATCAATATCATCTCTGTTTATCTCAGGCAAAGCGCGATGCATAAGATGTATGGTATCAAAATAGCGCCGGTTTCTTTCAACCAGCTCATCAGAATTGATGATTTCGATGTGTTCGATTTTTCGCTTGTTTATTTGTTTGCTCATCCTCTTTCCAGCCGTTCATGTGCATTCATAAGTTCACCCGGATTGGTTTGAGCTGATAACAGGGAGAGTTCGCCGCATAAAACCGTGCAAGCGGCTAAAACGGCCAGTCGTTTGGCATTTTTAGCCTCATCTCTGGATTCCAGGCACCGCAGTTTTTGCAGGTTTTTTTTTACGCTATCAAGAGTTTTACCGCTTCCAACCGTTCCCACGATGATATTGGGCAAAGAGACGGTAAAATACAAATCATTTCCAATTTTTTCTGCATGGGTGATGCCCTGGGAAGCTTCCACGATATTGGCGGCATCCTGTCCGGTTGCGAGATAAAAGGCGAGGAGCATATTGGCATAATGCGCATTTGCGCTTTGTATGGCACCGGATACAATGCTACCGATGAGATTTTTTTTGATGTTGAGGTCTACAATCCTGGAAGGATGTGTTTTAAGGTAGCGTTTGCATATTTTTTCCGGAATCAGGATTTCCGCTATCACTTTTTTGCCTCTACCTAAAATAGCATTGACCGAGCTGTTTTTTTTATCCGTGCAATAGTTGCCGGAGATGGAAACATATTTAACCTGAGGTTTATTTTGCAGGATCCAGCTGAATATTTTATCGGCGGCTTTGGTGACCATATTGTGCCCTGAAGCATCACCGGTCGAAAATTCAAAGCGAATGAAAAGCAAGTTGGCCGTCTGGTTGAAATTCAAATCCAGCAGGCGGGCAAAACGGCTGGTTTTTTTTACAATCTCATCGAGTTCGCGTCGTTTGGATTCCAACCATGATTTCGTTTCAGCTGTCTCTGCAACAGAGGATGTCTGTAATAGAATTGACCGAGTCATTCGATCGTCGGTAACAATGGCATTAATACCACCAGACCGAACCGTTACTCTTGCCCCC
>CAZSOP010000134.1:0-9609 GCA_964608385.1 uncultured Cytophagia bacterium | reverse complement strand
TATGTTGAAGAAAAATATCAAATCGATCACGGCATTGGTTTTAAGCGTTATGCTGCTTTCATACCATACCAGAGCTCAGACCGCCGACGCGGCTGTAGAGCAGGATTTTTTCGTCGCCAAAGGAATGTTCAAGGATCAGCTTTATGATTTGGCTGCAGAACAGCTAGAGGACTTTATCCAAAAATATGAACAAAGCAGATATGGCGAAGAAGCGCAATTCCTGCTCGCAGAAAGCCATTTTTATACCGGCAATTATCTGCAAGCTATCTCGGCCTATCGAACCCTGTTAACCCGCTACCCGGCAATCGGATACCGGCCTCAGGCCAACTATCGTATCGGCGAAGCCCTTGTCCATGCCCGCCGCTATGATGATGCCATCAAAACCCTGAAATCCTTTATCGACGACCACCCGCAAAACGACCTGCTTCCTATGGCGTATTACTGGTATGCAGAAGCGCTTTACCAGTCAGAAGAACCTAAAAATGCGCTCTATTATTATGCCAAAGTCGTACAGGAAGATCCTCAGAACAAAATGGCGGACTATGCCCTCTTTTCAGCCGGATATATTTATGAAAACCTGAAAGAGTACGACAAAGCCCTGGAAGCATATAGCAAACTCATCGACACAAAACCAAATAGTGAACTGGCGGAACAAGCCAGGTATCGAAAAGGATTTACCGCCTTTGCCCAGCAAAAATACGAAAATGCCATACAATATCTCTCCTCGGCCCTGAAAAAACACCCGCAAAGCGATTTGAAAAATGAAGCGCAATTTTTTATCGGTGAATCGTTTTTCAAAACAAAAAACTACCATAAAGCCATTCAAGCCTATAAAATCATTATCGGAATCCCTGATAACAAATTTGCCGATGACGCTCAATACAGTCTCGCATGGACGTATCATAATATGAACGATCATCAAAAAGCTGCAGAGGCTTTTTTACAAACCACCCGCCTTGGCAATACCCCTTCTATCGTGGCGTCTTCCTATTTTCAGGCAGGCAGAAACTTCAAGCTTTCAGACGATATCAGAAAGGCACAACAATCTTTTTATACCGTTTTCCATGATTATGAAGACTCTCAGGATGCACCCAACGGCCTTTATGAGTATGCATCCATACTATTTGATGAACGTAAATATAATAATGCATTGGACCATTATGCCAAATTAATAGATGATTATCCGGATGCTGATATCGCAGCGGCAGCCTCGATTATGATTGGAGAGTGTTATCTGGCGATGAATGAATTCAATGAGGCAGAAACCGCTTTTCGAAAATCATTTAAAACATATGACAAAGCCGGTTCAAAGGCCAACGCCCTGTTTAAAATCGGCTGGATTCAGTTTCAAAAACGTGAATATTCTAAAGCTTTGGAAAATCTGAATGCAGTCGTTCGTGCTTTTTCCAACCAGAGTATTGCTGCTGATGCGCTTTTCTGGAAAGGGGAAACCCTCTACAAGCTCGAGCAATACAGCGAATCTGCTGAACATTATGCTGCGTTTATTGAGAACAATCCGAATCATGACCGTATAGATGAAGCCTGCTATGGTCTGGGCTATGCATCGATGAAAATTTCCGATTTTAAAACCGCTGAAGAGGCTTTTTCGCATCTGTCCGCCGGACAATCCGAAATGGCCATTGATGCCCTGTTGCGCAAGGGTGATGCTCTTTTTAACCGCAAATCGTATCAAAAAGCCATATTCGCCTATCAGGATGTTCTGACGCGGGATGCCTCGCGAAAACAGCTCGCGGAAGCAAACTATCAAATCGGACAATCCTGTTTCCGCTTGGATAAATTGAATCTCGCACGCGATTTTTTCCACAAAGTGAGTGAAAATTTTCCGAATGAAGACTTTGCTGCACCAGCGCTTTATGCAGCCGGCCGGGCCGCTTTTCGCCTGGATGAATTCGAAAAAGCCATCGAAGATTTAAAAACACTTATCAGCACTCATCCCAACAGTCCGTTGCGGGTGGATGCCATCTATATGATTGCAGATTGCTACTATAATCTCGGTGACTTTGGCCAGGCCGAAACCTATTACCGCACCATAATTGACCAGTATCCTGACAATGACCTCATTGACGATGCAGTAACCGGTTTACAGTGGACAATGGTACAGCAGGGAAAATCGGAACAGGCTCTCGGGGTTATCGATACATTGGTCAGCACCATAAAAAACAAGGACAGAGCCGCAGATATTCTGGCCAATAAAGCCGACTTTTATGCCAATTCGGAAAAATATGAAAAAACGATCGAACAATACCGTCATCTCATCGCTGAATATCCAAAGTCCGAGGCTGCCCGGAACGCCTATTATCAAATTGCCCTGTGTTATAAAAATCTGGATAAAAACGACCAAATGCTCGATGCCCTGCAAAAGCAATACGATCTATTTCCCGAAGCACAAAGCACAGCTGATGCCTATATGGAAATTGCCAATTTTCACAAGAACAATCAACAATACGATCAGGCAATAGCGTCCTATAATGAAATCCTGTCCAAATTTCCAGATCATCCATATACAGCCAAAGCCCTCTATGGGATCGGCATGATATATCTGAACAGGGAGGATTTTATCAAAGCCCAAACCTATTTGAAACAAGTACTTGAACAGGAGACCGGCGTTCCGATTAAAAATCAGGCAATGATCGGCCTGGCCAGAACCTATATCAAGCTCAAACGCTTTCCCGGAGCAATGAATTATCTGCAAGATGTACTCAAACAGGCGGGATCGGAAACAGGTGCAGAAGCCCAGTTTTTAATGGGTAAAGCCTATGAAGGACAACAAAATTACCAGGAGGCCATCGTCTCCTGTTTAAAAACAAAATATCTGTATGGAAGCGAAAGAAAATGGGTTGCGCTAAGCATCTATCATGCTGCCGGCTGTAATGAAAAATTGGGCAGATATGCGGATGCGCGACGATTGTATCAATCTATTTTGAACGATTATCCAACGGAGAAGGAATTACAGCAACAATCAAAACAACGCTTGAACGCTCTGATCGGTAAATAACCAGACTTTTATGATCTATCCGTGCCGGCAACCGGACAGCTTTGGGCTCGAAAAAATCAAGTTGTGTGAGAGCCTGGAGTTTTGCTCTGTATGGTAGACAAATAAAATACCGGACATTGAAAAATCTTATGAAAAAAACAACTGTATTCATCCTCCTGATATCGGCAGTTTCTCTGGCACAAAAAGTGGAACCCCCACCGACGAAAATCGAATTGCCCGGCGATACGACGAGCCAGGTAGATAAACAGAATCAAAAACTAAAAGCCGAAACAAATCTGCAATTGCCTGATGTGGTTATCTTTGGCGAGGATAAATCCTCGAGATATGCGGGAAGCAAAAAAAATATTGCACCCCGGGCGCCCGCCATCCTCGCACCGGTAAAGACATCTTCCCCAGCCACGGCCTGGTTTAGCGCACCCGATAAACCATCTCTGAAGAGTGAGAACCCTCCGGATAAACCCGTAGGCTGGGCACAGCTTCTCGCCGGCAGCTATAATACGATTTTGACCGATGCCGGTGGAGCCATAAAAATGAAGAATATAAAAACCCGAATGAATGCATGGTACGACAAGAGCAAAGGGCAGTATGTTAACAGCGATTATACAAAAGCCGGTCTGGACGCGGGCGTTCGTTTACAACCCATGCACCACACTTTAGTGCAGGTAAACGGGTACTTTAATCATGATCAAAGCGGCGTTTATGGAGCCCCGTTGCCTGATTTGACGCGTTTTGTCAACCATGGTCACCTGACGACAAGGCTTAAATTGCATACGCTCAAACATACCCGCGGAGAGATAAACGCCCAAATCGGTGACACAAAGCTCCATAGCGATACCAGTTCAACTGAATTGGAAAAAGCTGAAGATTTTTGGTACCGCTTTTACGGAGATTTCTCAGTGCCGTGGAAGGGTATCGACTGGAGCGTAAAATCAGAATATATGCACAACCAATACCGTACAGGGCAAGATTCCAGCGATGCGCTCTATTCAACAGGTTGGCTGGCTTTTGAATCCCTGATTCCGTTTTCATCACGATACTCCGCACTATTGGGAATACGGTTTCATCAGGTCAAATCGGATTCTTTTTCACGGGCAGATCGGGTTTCTCCCTATGCCCGATTCAACGCGGCATTTAGCGACAGAGTAGGATTACTCGCTTCAGTCGAGAGTGGCTATCGGATTAAACGCTTTACAGATTGGTGGATGCAAAACCGTTTTGCTTCGGTTCATATCCCTTTGCGACCCGAAGAAATCGACTATGCAATCCAGGCCGAAGCAATTTTTGAAATTTTCCCGTCGATAAAATTTCATACCGCTCTGGAACGCACTAAACTGCTACACACCTTTTACCGGGAGCGAAGCAAAGAGAGCGGGTTCATTGTACCCCAAATAATAACCGATGTAGAGTTGACTGAAATCAAAATCGGAGTTTCTGTAGATATTAGCAATAGATCGTACCTGCATCTTTTCTATATCGACTATTCCGATAATGTAAAGAGCATATCGGTTTCGCCGGTCGAAAAGCACATACCTTATAGACCCAACTACAGAATCCCGCTATATGCTGAATTTAAACTGCCTTATGGTTTCTTTTTTTCGACAACGACTCAATTCGTCGGTAAAAGAAGAACCTCGCTCATAGAAGAAACCGAATTGGATGAATATATACTTGTTGACGCAATGATTACCAAAGCCTTTGACCGATTTTCTCTTACCCTGTCGGCCGACAACCTGCTCGATCAAACGTATCAGCGATGGCAGGGTTATCCGGAAAACGGCATTTCGGTCTTTGGCGGTATCGTGGTAAAACTCTAAGTCCTGAGGAGAAAACAGATGAGCTTGATCACAATTCTTGTTAAAGGTGGATTTATGATGATCCCCATCGCCCTGAGTTCAATTATTGCAATCGTGATTCTTGTTGAACGCTTGCTGGTGTTACGAAAAATAAAAATCAATACAGGCTCTTTTGTATTACAAGTAAAAAATTTACTGCTGAGAAAACGCATCAATGAAGCCATTATGCTATGTAAACAAACTCCAGGGCCCATAGCAGCGATTACCAAAGCAGGATTAATTAAACGGGATCAGGGGAGAGAAGAAATAAAAGAGGCTATCGAGTCAAAAGCCCAATCACAGGTATTTCATCTCGAACGCAACCTCGGCATTCTGGGAACCATTGCCAATATCGCTCCTCTAATGGGATTTTTGGGAACCGTTACCGGAATGATCCGGGCCTTTATGGAAATTCAGGCCAGAGGGGGAAATGTGGATGCCGGCGTGCTGGCAGGCGGCATTTGGGAAGCATTGATTACGACTGCGGCCGGATTGACTGTTGGAATCCCGGCAACCATCTTTTACAATTGGATTCAAAATAAAGTCGAACTGTATGTTCATGAAATGCAGGAAGGATCAACCGAACTGCTGGATATGCTTTTACAAGGAGACGAGGATTATGAAGATAGAGACTATGCGTAAAAGAATGGTGTCATTTTCACCCATTGGTTTAACGGATATCGTACTTTTGCTGCTGATTTTTTTCCTCCTGACCTCGTCGTTTGTCATCCAACCGGGGATCAAGGTTAAATTGCCCAAAGCCGCATCGGGCCAGGTCGATGATTCAAATCAGATTTTCGTTACCATTGTCAGTGAGAACCAGGTTTACGTAAACCAAAAACAATTGGCGGTATCGGAGCTGGGCTCGTTGCTAAAGAGGTTATTACAGGAAGACCCACAAAAAGTTGTGGTCATAAGAGCGGATAAAAATCTCGCTTTACAGGTTTTGATACACGTGGTCGACATTGCCAAGCTGGCGGGAGCTGAAAAATTTATTATTGCAACAGAACCTCAAGTCTAGGAATCTAGCATGCTGGATTGGACAAAAAAACTGTCGGAAATGCAACAGGCGTTTTTGTTATCAGTTGTTTTTCATCTTTTTCTGTTTTTGATTTTTATGACGCTGCGGGTGGGTATTGATTTAACGCGCACGGAATTCGCTGAAATGACTTTTCTGGCTCGGGGTCAAACTCAAATTCCAAATCTTGACCAAACCCTCTCCAATCTCAATAACCGAGCTGAAGAAGCGGTATCCGAAAAACCGGCATCGCATCAAACCACGCCTTCTATTGATGCACCCGAAAGGCGTATGCTGGAAGAGGAAGAATCCTTTATCCTGCCGAAACAGCAGGATAAACTTACTCCCTCCCGCGAGCCCCGGCCCCTTTCTTCGTCTGCCAATTACGCTCAGGACAATCGCCCTGAGCCCCAATATCCCGGCCCTGATCATAAATCCAGCCCGCAAGCAATATCTATAAAGGATAAACCGACACCAGGGTTGGCGGAAAAAACAGATGTTGCCGATAATCAGCAATTTTATTCTATCGAAGGAGAGGCTGCAAATCGAAAGGTAATTAAAAAAGTCATACCTTCCTATCCCCCGGACCTACAAAAAGAAGCTGTTGTGCGGGTCCGTTTTTGGGTGCTGCCCAACGGCTCCGTAGGACAAATGATTCCGATTAAAAAAGGAGATCCCCGACTCGAGGAAATCACTCTAAAGGCGTTGAAGCAGTGGCGGTTTAACGAACTTTCTGCCAGGGCAGAACAAAAAAATGTAGAAGGTGTTATCACCTTTCGCTACCAGCTTCGCTAAGCCCCGCTGTTATATCGAAAATTCAAACCTTATCCTGTTTTAAGATTCGTCAGGTGTTTTGCCATACGACTGATATTCTTATCGTAGAAGCGTATCTTATACTTTGCCTTCAAATCCGAAATAACGCTGCTCTCCAAAGCCCGGGCTTTGTCTGAAACCAGTTGATTTTTGATCAGCTCCATAGCTCGATCTTTGGTAAAAAATTCAAATTTTTCAAAATTTTCGTTATAATAGCTTTCCATCTCTTTATCCGTCAATACAATCCGCGAATAAATCAATTCTTCCCGGCATTTCTCCCCCACCAAATGATCGCGAATAGACCGGATTTCCTGCCGGTAGGATTCCTGCTTGTCCAGGCCCAATCGCAATGCCTCTCTATACATGAGCTCCGGTGTCGCCATGCGGATGCAAAAATCTTTAAACTTTACCCGGCCTTTCAAAGCTGACTTTGTGTACACGGGCATGCTATTGTACTGGTGAACAAACTCCTGCACCGTCCATCCCCCCCCCTGCCACTGAATAAAGGGCTCGGATAATATATCGGTATCGATTTGGTTTAACAGAACCTCCTTTTTGCCGATCTCTTCCCTGTAAGCGCGAGAAATATCATCAAAGTATTGTGCATCAATAGTAAGATCATATTTTTGATGCAGCCGGTGTAATATTTTTTGTATATATTCCTGCTCTTTGGTCTGTAATAGTCTTTTTCGCAATCCTGCCTCCATTTCAGACATGGGAGCGGTTTGACGTTCGCGGCTATCCAGTAATTTAATGATATGATATCCATAAATGGTTTCGACAGGTTTCGACACGTTGCCCCTTTCAAGATCAAAGGCTACGCATTCGAAATCCATCCCAAATTGCCCACGAGTAAAGTAATTTTGCATGATTCCACTATCCGATGCTGTGGTAAAATCAGTGGAAAAATTTGCCGCCAATGAAGCGAAGGATTCTCCGTTTTTTATCAACTCGTATAAAGAATCCGCGAGAGATTGTTCTTCGACCAAAATATGAGCAACCTTGATTTCCTTGTTCAAATCATCATGATAAGCCTTAATTTCTTCGTCAGATACAGAAAATGAATCGGGCACCAATTTTTTAAATAATGGGCCCTTGCTGTGCGTTAAATTTTTCTTCTTCTCGAACTCGAGTTTTTCTCTAATCTCCTTATTCAGATGCAGCTTCAGATCATAGCCTTCGGCCACAAATAACATCGTCTCTACTTCTTTCTCTTCGAGAATCGCCTTGATCTGATCAGAGCTGAATGATGTATTTTGATTGAATCTGGATGAACGAACAAATCGCTTTTCGAAAGAATCGGATCGCAATGTTTGCGGGCCGACCTCAAGCAGTTTATACGGTCCTTTCTGACCACAGGATAGTGCAATGACAAACAACAAAAGGGTTAAAAGACGTAATTTCATAAAATTCTCCATTCTGTTTCGGTCTCCGATGAAAAGTCAGACATCCCCGGTTCTGAAAAATCACAAAATTCTTGCTCGCATTATGCATCAGCATATTATTCTGAATTCTCTTCCATAATCATACCGGCTTGAATATACAAAATAATAAGAAAAGAATAAATCCCAAATAGAAATGATTGCATACAATCATAAATTTTCATAATTTTTCGATTAAATAAATACACCAAAATTGAAATCAGTTAAAAAATGCCTCTCGTTCTTGGATTGATAATTGGATTTATTGCGGCTGTACCGCTTGGGGCGCTAAATGTGTTCGCGATTTCTCAAACCCTGAAACGCGATTTTATTCACGGCTATCTGGTCGGCATTACAGCATCTCTTCTCGATATACTCTATGCCTATTTTGCTCTGGTTGGATTTGCTCATATTCTTACAAATATCACCTATTTTATGCCGGTTATCCGAATTGTCGGCATCCTTTTACTGATAGGGATCAGCATACGCTTATGGTTTCAATCTCGCCTTTATAAAAGTCCAAAACCGTCTGAGCGAATATCTATGACTGCACATAAACCTGTTCTAACCGCTTTGCTTTTATACATCAGCAATCCAGTACTTCTCGCATTTTGGATTGCAGTTGCCGGCACATTAACCGCTCATCATTGGGTGGAATCGACATGCCAAAGTGCCCTGCCCTTTGCAATCGCCTGTGGCATTGGTAGTGCACTGTGGTATTGGCTGTTGTTGCGTTACGTTAGCAGATACCATCACCAATTCTCCGAAAAAACGTTCAAGCGTATTCTAAAACTCATATCGATTTTGCTCTTCGTATTTGCCCTCATTATTCTGTTCACCTGAACAGCAACAGACCGCACCCGCAAGTATCATTTTATTGATTAAAACCATACTCGCATATCGTCCACATTGGTACCGTCCGGTTTCCGACCCGGGCCGGCTGATAAATATTTTTATACGCTGCGCGAATAGCGAGAGCGGCACAAGAATCATTTCTGGTGGTATTTTTTGATACCACAACATCGCTAACCCGTCCGCTATCATCAACCTTGAGCAATAACCGGACAATGCCGCTTACCGGTGTCTCTGAATATTTCGGTATGACCTGCATGACCGGAACCGGTGCCAGCGTATCGGAATGACTGGTAAGACCGAATCGTCCCCGGGGGGAATCACCCCCCGGGAAATAGTCACTTGCATCGATAACAGCATCTTCCGGCAGCTCAGGGTCTTCCAAAGCCACCGGAATGATCGGTTTTACAGGTTTGACACTGCCACGCCGTACCATCTGCTCGGTCGCTGGAATAGACTGAACCACAATATCCAACTCTATCGGCTGAAACGAAAGTTTCGGCGTTGAACGTCGCTTCGGCACAAGTTGAAAAAAAAATATCAGGCCCAGCAATGCAATGATGCAAGCGCGATAGAGTCGAAAACGGTAGTGCGATTCCCGTCTTGATCCTTTTTCGTTTATTTGACCACTAAAATGCAAAATTTAAACCGTCATAT
>CAZSOP010000133.1:0-9629 GCA_964608385.1 uncultured Cytophagia bacterium | reverse complement strand
TCTCAGCGCTCTTGGCGAGCTTGGCGGTTTTGGGTACGCATTAACCGGATGATCCGGATTTTCGCTTTGTTCGGCTACGTTCAGGAGTATCTATATTGTCTTGTCACATTTATGTGACAAGAGTTCTATATATGGGTCTAACCAGGTGAATAGCCGGCGCCGCGACAAAAGCGATCAGGACCGGAATGCAACGATGATCGTGATGCTCTTGATGATTTTCCGGAGTTATTGAGAATCGGTAAATATCGACCGATGAAAATTGTTGAAAATAAAAAAAATATGATAACATTATAGCGTCTCATTTCAACTTTTTTTTGGGATAAATCTTTGATCGGCGAGTTATGATTCCATATATTCTATTCGGCATCACCTATGCGTTTGCAGCGGCTGTACAGCCGGGTCCGCTTCAGACGTTTTTAATCTCTCAGACATTAAGGCGGGGCTGGAAACGAACACTGCCGGCAGCGTTGTCGCCGCTGTTGAGCGACGGGCCGATTATTGTCATTGTCTTGCTCTTTTTGAGTCGTATCGGGGAGGTTTTTTTTCAATTTCTGCATATCGGGGGTGGCCTTTTTTTACTGTACCTGGCTACCCGCTCTTTAAATTCATGGCGTTCGTTCGAATCGGGCCGTGTTGCTGAGGATGAATCCGGTCAAAAAACATGGCTCAGTGCTGCAGTTGTCAATTTGCTCAATCCCAATCCCTATATCGGCTGGAGTCTGGTAATGGGACCAATTTTTCTCAAAGGTTGGCGGCAGATGCCTTTGCATGGTATTTCGATGATTGTAGCATTCTATGTCACCATGGTGATCAGTCTGGCTGCAATCATTATGCTTTTTGCTTTTGCCGGAGAGCTGGGTCCGCGGATAAACCGTATTTCGCTTGGAATATCGTCACTCGCTCTGGCTTTGTTCGGAATTTATCAGCTGGGGTTGGGGTTTAAAATAATATAGGAACAGATAAAAAATCAGGTTGCTCATTTTCAAAGGTAGGAGTTTTATGAAAAACACAATAGAACGAATCGATTATTTGATTATTTCCTTTATGCAGCGATGGGGAGTGGTAGCTTTGCGCATTTCTCTGGCGGTCATATTTATTTGGTTTGGCATCCTTAAACCTTTCGGCTTGTCGTCAGCCGAACCTCTGGTATTGTCAACTGTCGGGTTTTTGCCGCTGTTGAGCCCCGAACAGTGGCTGATCGTCATCGGTTGGTGGGAAGTGCTGATCGGTGTTGCATTCATTTTTAAAAAGACGACGCGACTTGCGATTATTCTTCTGGCAGGGCAGATGGTGGGAACATTTATGCCCCTGTTCTTGCTGCCATCCGTGACCTTTCAGGCCGGACACCTGCCCTATGCCCTGACTCTGGAGGGTCAATATATCGTAAAAAATCTGTTGATCATCTCGGCGGCCATGGTTGTCGGCGGTACCCTGCGCAAAAAAGAAGAGATGGGTTAGATGCGTTTTCATGTTAGAGGATAAGATGAGAGAAATTATAGGCGGTATCAAAAACATCATTTTTACAAGTTGAAAATATGGCATTTATACATTTTTTGAGCCAAAATGTCAAAACAGATCAACAAAAACCTCACTATAGAAAAAAATGAGTGAAAGAAAACGAACAATCCGGAGGAGTGAAATGATTCAAAAATTCGTCATCCCCATTTTTTTTGTTCTGGCGTTTTTAATGTGCCGGCCCCAACCGGAACCGGTTGCTCTCTTTAACGGAGAAAACCTCAATGGCTGGCATATGGATGTGCCGGCTATGGATGAAGATGAAACGGTGCAGCCGCCTTTTATCGTTCGCGAGGGTATGCTGGTTTCGCTCGGCACACCCAGGGGACATTTGATTACCGATTCTCTCTATCAGGATTACCGGCTGACGGTCGAGTATCGCTTTCCAAAACAACCGGGCAACTGCGGTGTTTTGGTTCACGCTTCAACACCGCGTGCGCTTTACGATATGTTTCCGCAATCACTCGAGGTGCAGATGCAGCATCAGCATGCCGGTGATTTTTGGTGTATTCAGGAAGATATCACTGTTGATGATATGGAAGCAAGACGCGGGCCAAAGGAAGAATGGGGCGTCGGCGAGGGTAAAAAACGCCGTATCGTCAATCTGACAGAGGGATCGGAACATCCCGTCGGTGAATGGAACAGAATGGTGATTGAATGCCTTGATGATTCCATCAAAGTCTGGGTCAACTCGGATCTGGTCAATTTCGGCTATGATTGTACCGCTCAAAAGGGCAAAATTGCCCTGCAGGCGGAAGGATCCGAGGTCGAATTTCGCAAAATCGAGCTCGAACCGATTTCGGCTCTGAGAAACTGAACTCGCACAGAGCCGCCAAGCCACCAGGTGTAAATAGAATAATTTTCTGAGTCTCTTTGTGGCTCTGCTCGAGAGGTGCGACGCACGTGCACTATATACACCGTCAGGAATGTAATGATATAATGGTCTCCGTCAATCACGTGCGTCGCACCTTTTTGTCACTTGCGAGAGATGTTCGAGAGGTGCGACGCACGTGCACTGAATGCACCGTCAGGAATGTAATGATATTATGGCCTTCGTCAATCACGTGCGTCGCACCTTTTTGTCACCAAATTACCGCGCGTTCGTTCTCCGGTTTATACAGCGCCTCGCCGGATTTGACATCAAAGGCGGCGTGGAATTCCGGCATGTTGGCGATCGGACCGTAGGTGCGGAAACGGCCGGGGGAGTGCACATCTTCTTTCAACCGGCGCTGCAGCTCTTCCGGTCGTATGCTCTGGCGCCACACCTGGGCATAGGCAAGGAAAAAGCGCTGCGCCGGGGTAAATCCATCGATCGTCTTTGGTTGCGGATTCTCTTTCAGGGCTTTTTGCAGGGCCTGATATGAAATATTAAGACCGCCCAAATCGGCAATATTTTCACCCAGGGTGAGTTTGCCATCCACATGCAGGGTGTCGAATACAAAGAAGCGGTTGTATTGATCCACCAGAACTTGTGTCCGTTGATCAAAGCGCTTTGCATCCTCTTCCGTCCACCAGTCGCGCAGATTGCCGTCGACATCATACTGACGGCCCTGGTCGTCGAATCCGTGCATCATCTCATGGCCAATCACCACACCGATGGCGCCGTAATTGACCGCATCGTCCGCCTTCATATTGAAAAACGGGGGCTGCAAAATGGCGGCAGGAAAGACGATTTCATTGCTGGTCGGACTATAGTATGCATTGACTGTCTGCGGATTCATGTGCCATTCATCCGGATCCACCGGTTTATTGATTTTGGCCATATCGCGCTGAAAATTAAAAAAGTCGGCGCGCATAACATTGAGAATATAGGAATCAGCTTTGATCTCAAGCGGCGAATAATCGATCCATTTGTCCGGATACCCGATTTTGACATTCATCGTTTCCAACTTGCACAGGGCCGCTTTTTGGGTTTCTCCACCCATCCAGTCGAGGGTTTCGATTCGCTCTCCGAGGGATACTTTGAGGTTTCCCACCAGATCGAGCATGCGCTCTTTTGCTGCCGGCGGAAAATATTTTTTGACATAGAGCTGTCCCATCGCTTCTCCCAGAGCGCTGCTGGTGGCATTCATCACCCGTTTCCAGCAAAGATATAAAATCCGGGGTAGATGCCGTGGCTGTGCATATAGGCAAGATGATTTTGTGCCTCTGTCGATTCAACCGGATTCCCGGATCATTTTTTGTGTTCAGGTATCCATTTTACATTTGGCTGATCTGTGATTTTTAATTTCAAATTTTCATTTGATAATAGTATATATACGACAATTCCCCCCTATGGTTTCACAGCAAAAAAGGGCGCATGCCCTGAGGTAAAGACGGGTGGTACCTGTTGCATAATGGGTGCAATGCCGGAATGTTTGAAAAATTCTTTGCTGAGAAATTGCCGCACCTTGCCGCGATGCCATTCGAAGGGATGCTCAAAATTGACGTAAAGGGAGAGATCGCCGCTGTAAAAGGGCTCTGTGGTCAGGGCTTGCGCCATTTTGCTAAATATGGGTAAATTGAATATCGCCGTATTGACAAAATCGATGCAATAGGCATGATTCGCGACAAATGCCATGGTTTTTTGTGCTGATTCATATGACTCGTAGGGTGTACCGAAAAGGAGATAGAGATATATGGCGATGCCGGCCCGGCCCAGGTTGTGGAGGATGCGGGAAGCATTTTTTAACTCTATCCCTTTTTGCATCTGATCCAGCACCTGCTGGTCTCCGGATTCAAGACCCAGCTGCAGCATAACGCAACCCGATTTTTTAAGGGCGGTGCAAAACTCGGGGTCCAGCAACAGTCGTTCAAAACGCACATAGCCATACCAGGGGATATCCAAAGGATGTTTTGCCATGTGGCGCAGCAGAGCCGGACTGATGGCATTGTCGAGAAAGTGGATCAAACCGGCTTGTTCAAACGATTGCAGCGTTTCAAGGGTTTGTTGATGAGGTATGGGCAGGAAGCGATTCTGTTCCGCCTGTTCCGGACAAAAGGTACATTTTCGCCAGTAGCATCCGGCGGATGCGGCATAAGGCAGAATCCGTGCCGGCGCCAGATAGTCGTTATCAAAAAATTGCGAATAGTCGGGTATAAAGAAGGCTTTCTTTGAGACTGTTTTCTGATAAAGCGAAAGCAGAGCTGCTTCACCCGGGCCTGAAACGGTGCTGTCGATGATGTTTTTAAAGGGATGACTCCAGTTGGGATGGCTCATCCAGGTCGACATTAAACCACCGCCGACAATAATGCGACAATCCGGGATCTCTTTTTTAATCAGTCCGATTAGTGAAAAGGTTGTAAGCGCCTGACTGAGATAGGTCAATGAAATGGCAATATCGCGATCTGAATATGCTTCTATCTGTGGCAAAAGAGCATTTTTGAAATAATCATAAAAAGGATTGATCTCCGGCATTTCAAATGCCTGAATCAGATCCTGCTTTCGCACCGGCCGCAGCTGCTGGTGGCGCAGGTTTTTCAGGCTAAGAGAAGCGTTATAGGGCCGGGAATAGTAATCGAGCTCTTTATTGATCCTTTTGACAATATGCCTGTAGCGATCCAGGTTGTTATAGAGCGCCGGATTTTGCAATTCCTGAAGGTGTTTTTCCCCTCGTTTCGGGTTTGTTTTTTGCAGTATATAGTGGATTGCTTTAATGTTTGCGTCTATGAGGTGGTACGGTATATCATGGCAGCGCAAAGCGCCGGCGAGCCGGGCAATACCGGCCGGTGGTTCACACGGTTTTGATATGGGCGGATAAATCAGCAGCAAGCGATAACTCTGTTAGTATTCTCTTGAATAGCCGTCAATATACGCATCCCGGTTGAAAGAGTCCAGTCTTGATTTTTTCATGCCATGGCTTTTCAATCATTCTGGTTCAGACAAAATGCTGTATTCAGCCGGGAAGGATTTATTGTGACAGTGTATCTTACCGCCCGAAATCGCAACGGCTATTATAAATTCTAAAAAAAATTAATTTTTCCTTGCCAATGGGGCTAATAACCGTTATTTTTTAAGGATTATATTTTTTTGGGGGATTATCAAGTATCGGCTTTTTATGCCATATTAACCTGTAAAGGGGAAATGCCATGAAGAACGTTTGTTTTTTTCTTTCGTTGCTCGCTATGATCATAGCGCCGCAGCTGCTTTATTCCGATGTATTCATCGTTATCAATACGTTAGAGTCAGGGGCCGGATCCTTTCGTCAGGCTGTTATTGATGCAAACCTGCATGACGGTCCCGATGAAATTATTTTTCAAATTCCCAAAACGGATCCGGGGTATGACGAGACGGCTGGTGTATGGATAATCACCCCATTTGAGAAAAATCTGGGGGTAACAGATGATGAGTTGATTATCGATGGTCGTACGCAGGCTCAATTTATCGGCGAGGAGACCAATCCGGATGGCCCTGAAATCTGTGTGAATGGAGCTGAGGCCGGTTTGATTGCCGGACTGGAACTTTCCAGTGCTAACAATACTATATGGCATCTGGCTATTTATAATTTTCAATATAGTCAGGTCAGAGTCTACGGTCATCATAATCAAATTTATGGATGCCATCTCGGTTATGATCCGGCAAGCGGCCGGTCTTCTCAATTCAAGACGGAAGCTTTGGAGCTTCACAACAGCCATCATAATATCATCGGTGGATTATCTGATGATGAGGCGAATGTCATCAGCGGCAGCGGACAGGCGGCGGTTTTACTCACATACAGCCATTACAACCGGATTCAGGGTAACCTGATCGGTCTCCTCCCGACCGGTCAGGATACGTTGGGCAATGGAACTGGAATTTGGCTCATCGGCTCGGTTGGAAACCTGATAGGGCCCGGCAACATCATTGCAGCAAATCGGGGAAATGGAATTTCCTGCACTGTTCATTCGGACAGCACGACCATTATCGGAAATATTCTGGGTACGGATGTGGCCACGGAGAAAAATTATGCTAATCAAGGTTTTGGTATCGAGATTAGATCATCGAATCATATCAATATTGGTGGGCTCGATGCTGATGAGAGCAACATCATCTGTTATAACAAAGGCGATGGTATTACAATCTCCGACTCGCGCCACATTCATATTCACAACAATTTTATCGGTACAAACAGAACGACTGAAATCGCCATGCCGAATGCAATAGGCATTTCCCTGATTGCTGCAGATTCGGTATTCATAGGTGATGAATCGGAAGGGCTGGGTAACATCATATCCGGCAACCTCGAATCCGGCATTTATATGCAGAATGCAGAGTGCCGCGATAATGGCATTGCCGGCAATCATATCGGCATCGGCCTCGATGAGACCCATATTTTACCGAATGGTGAGCATGGTATCCACATCCACAATAAAGCCGGCCACAATAAGATAGGACCGGATAATGTGATCGCTTACAACCAGATGAACGGTGTCTATTTATCCAGCCCGGAGACTTTAAGTAACACCATCACTGAGAACAGTATATTTCGAAACAATGAAAAGGGTATCAAACAGCAATATTGGGGCGGCCAATTTTCCAATATTCCGTCGATCACTGCGATCGATCCGGTTCGCGGCATCGCGCCGGCAAACAGTCTGGTGGAAATCTTCAGCGGTCCGGATGATGAGGGGAAAATTTATCATGCATTTGTGCGAGCTGATGCCGAGGGTCGTTTTACATGGTCGGGATCAATCGAGGGAATCATGATTACCGCCACGGCAACCGATGCAGAGGGAACCACCTCGGAATTTTCGCGACCTTATTCCCTGCAAAATTTGATTGTGACCCATGCCGGAGACGAGGGCAATGGGTCGTTGCGCTGGGCTATGGAAAAGGCCAATGAACAGGCCGGACCGGATACCATTCTGTTCGAGCTGCTCGATTCAGATGCAGGATTTAATGGAACCGTATGGATTATTTCACCGCGAACGCTGCTGCCGGTTCTGACCGATAGCGGCACGGTCATTGACGGCCGATCCCAAACGGATTTTGCCGGAGATACCAATGCGCAAGGACCGGAAATCATGCTCAGGGGAACCGGTCTCGTCAATGGATGGTATGGGATGAAAGTTGAATCCTCGCAAAATACGGTCAATGGACTGATCATCAGCGGTTTTCATGGATATGGTATACACCTCGCCTCTTCTGCTGCCGTTCACAATCATATTTTCGGCAATTATATCGGTATAACACCGGACGGCAGCGACACACTGTCCAATAAGGATGGTATCTATATCTCGAAGGGCAGTCATAACAGGATCGGCGGTAACAGTGAAAGTCATCGCAATCTCATATCCGGTAATAGGGGTAAGGGCATTTATATCTCCAATGGCGGCAACAACCGTGTACTGGGCAATTTTATCGGCACGGACAAAAATGGTGAAAAGGCCCTGCCCAACCAGTCCGGCATTTATATCTCCAGCGGCGCTCAAAATATAATCGGCGGCAATATGCCGGGGACGGCCAATCTTATTTCTGGCAATCGTTCCAATGCTATTACCCTTTTGCAAAACGCTGTGGAGAATCGTATAGAACGCAATTATATCGGTACAACTGTCGACGGTAATACTGCTTTGGCGAATGGCAGGGCTGGAATATCGCTAACGGCCGATGCTCATCATAATTTTATCGTTAACAATCTTGTTTCGGGTAACGTATATTCTGCCATCAACATACACACAGACTCCAATACCATCCAAATGAACCGCATCGGCACCGATATCAGCGGTACAAAGCGGCTCAGCAATCAGAGTCACGGCATAACGATCTGGATGGCACATCACAACCACATCGGGCCGGATAACCTGATTAGTGGAAATAAAAACAGCGGTATTGTGATTTCATACGGCGATTCAAACCGGGTCCAGGGCAATATGATCGGTGTGAATGCGGCAGGTTCGGATTCATTGCCGAACCGGCATTTCGGCATTCGACTCGAATACGGAACCTCAAATAATATCATTGGAGGTGAAAACAAGGACAGCGGCAATATTATCTCCGGAAATGGCTATAGCGGTGTCGCCATCGAGCATGACTCTACGCGCAATAATCTTGTTATGAACAATATTATCGGAGCTGATCTGACCGGAACGACAGCCGTACCCAATTTGTCCTATGGCATTCAGGTCAGTGCGACACATAATCGTATTGAACGTAATCTCATCTCCGGCAATAAAAACAACGGTATTAATCTTTTCAAGGGCAGTGCGCAAAATGCAATCAATAAAAATCGTATCGGGTTACAGGCGGACGGAAATTCCGCTCTCGGCAATGAGAATAGCGGTATTATGGTCTATGCTGCAGAAGGTGATACCATCGGGCCGGATAACATGATCTGGTATAACCGCAATTACGGCATACACCTGAATGACGCAGGGGCCGGAAATATTACCATGACGCAGAATTCAATTGCGCTCAATGGATTAAAGGCGATTCGCCTGTTGGAAAACGCCAACCATTCAATATCAGCCCCTGTCCTCACCCAGAACCCGCCGCTGACGGGCACCGCGCCGCAGAACAGCAAGGTGGAAATTTTCACCGATTCTCTGGGCCAGGCTCTGGTCTATGAGAGCAGCGTTTGGGCTGATGCCAACGGCAACTGGTCTTATGATGGTCCCCTGACCTATTCACGCGCCACAGCAACAGCCACCGATGCTGCCGGCAATACCTCGGAGCTGTCTGTGCCGTTAAAGGTGTCGGTAAAAAAAGAGAAGGATGCCGCTCTGCCACAGCAGTTCTTTTTACAGCAAAATTATCCCAATCCTTTTAATCCGGAAACTCTAATTCAGTTTGGTGTAGCCAGGAAAGGCAGGATTACCTTAAAGGTATATAATATTCTCGGTCATCATGTAACAACCCTGGCAGATGCCAGGTATGAACCCGGTCAATATGCCCTCTCATTCGATGCGGCTCACTTGCCGTCAGGGGTTTATTTTTATGAATTACAGGCGGCTGGTTTTAAAGCAGTGAAAAAAATGATATTGTTGGAATAGTATCAAATGAGTAATAATAAGGTCATCTGACCTAACTGGTAATATCTCAAAAATATGCAGAATAAACCTTTTTTCAATATATAGGTACTCATTTTCCGGATGAACTTTTTTTGGTTCTTCCGAATAATGAGTACTTTTTTAACCGCTGAGAAAACGCCAAGAAA
>CAZSOP010000132.1:0-9647 GCA_964608385.1 uncultured Cytophagia bacterium | reverse complement strand
GATGTCGAACTAGAGGGTCATATCGATTTACCGCTCTTTACCGAGGCCACGGTAAGAGCCCGGGGCAGCGGTCTTTATGATTTGATTGCGGAATCGTTTAAAGAGGCCGATTTTTCGATTTCCGATCCATTTGAGTTACCTGTACCGATCTTTTCGGATCACCCCACCCTTTTATTGGGATGTTCTCAGGGGGCTGCGATCACCGCAGACGGTTTGATTCTGCCGAATGGCCAGGACGTTCTCCATCTCGACAACAGCACCATTCCCCTTACCTGTCAAAACAACGTGCGCTTTGAGTTGCCGGGCGGCCGGCTGGTTGCCGGTTCTATTTCCGTTGAAGAGCCCTTTGCCTTTTCCATATCGGAACTGAGCAACAGCGGTTCTGATTTGCGCTGGAAAGCGGTGGCGCAAAACAGCACGCCGGATTCCCTGAACGACAATTTGATTATCCAGCTTCCCCAGGCACCGCTGATTCAAAACGGGGAATTGTCGGTAAACGGAGAAGCACAATCACACATCCAGCTCAATGGTGTAATGTATAAGAATCTCAAGGTCACCTATTCCAATGATTTCTTGCTCGCCTTTGATCCGGTGAGGATAAAAAGCGGCCGCATCGACTTTTATCATTCACAGCAGCAAGTTGCCTATCTGGATCAAAGCGGATTTTGGCCGGGTGATTTTTTCACTCAGGAGCAAATCGCCCTGCGGCATATCCCGCTACCCGATTCCACCATCGCTTATCTGGATATCAGTGATTCCTCTGCTGTTACCATTGTACCGGAAAACGATCTTTTGCGCATTACCACGCGCACCAATAAAACGGCTGCTCTGGTCTTTCCGGCCCTGGGGTATGGAACCACACCGGTACCATCGACCGATGTGGTGCTGGATATTATCGTTAATGCCTCTACCCTGCGACTGGTTCAGGGCTCCATAACGGTACAGGCGGCAGCGGGAGATGCCATCTGGAATCTAAATGATCGTCAGATGCCGATCAAAATTACAAAGCTCGACTATTCCGAGCGTCAGGATGGATACAGCTGGACTGCTGACGTCGGACCGGTTATGCCGCTCACTTTGAAAAATACAGCTCTTGCCGTGCGCGATGTGGCCATTGATGCAAACGGGTTGCGCCACTGGGATACGGGGTACTCTGGGACTCAACAAAGCGGAACAGCACCCGATTCTGTTTTTTCAATCAACAAGAATATTTCCATCAGCTTTGACGGCTGGAAGATGGATCTGCCCGGACAAAAAGAGTTGGTTTCTATTTCCGGAGATCTGTGGATAGACTTTTTCACCCCTTCCGATTCACCGGATCCGGAACCGCTGCATTTTACCTCTATTCTGACTGCAGACAGCATGCGTTTTTTTGTCAGCTCTTCCAAACTGGTGAACCAAACCATACCGCTCGGCTGCGGTGAGCTGGAATTGCTGCAGCCTTACGGCAAACCCGTTTTGAGTGTTTTCGCGCCGATGAACAGTATGCATTTTTCCGTTCAAATCTACCAGGCGCTGTTTAAATTCAGCGGTCTTTCGCCTGATTTCGCTCTAACGGTTAAAGACGTAAAAATCCTGGCCAACGGGCTTTCGGTTGCACAACAGAGTACCGACCCGGACAGCCAGCAGGTGACCACACTCTTTGGATGTCCGACGACGATAAGCACCCTTCGCTTTGCCGCAACGGCGAACCGGAAAATCAACACCTATATGTCCGGAAAACTGGACTTGTGGGGTGAAACAATCAATTTTGCCGAATTGCGCATCTCGTCCGCATGCAATATTGAGGACCAACAATTCTCCAGCAGCAACTTTTTCATCGCGGATTCCCTTATCCGTATCGGAAATATAAAAACTCTGAATAATTGTTTACATATCAAGGGCGGGCTCTACGCCCCTGATCCGTTTAAAACGTTTCAAAACCAGCCTTTTACCCTTCAAGTCAATGCCGCCGGCGACTGGCTCGATGATCAGGGTCAGGCCATGGCCATCAAAGAGATCCACGCCGTCGAACAGGAACAATCCGATCCGGTTCTCGTTTTCGGCCAAGACCCGTTGACGGTCAACTGCAAGCTGGCAGGTCTGAGTTTAATGATGTACGGTGATCAGGAAAACGTTGATGCATCGCTGATCATGACCATCAACAGCTACTGGCCCAGTCCTTTGGAAGATCAGGATGTTTTGATGCCGATCAACGGCACGGTTCGCATCGATCAGGACAGCACCGCTGAGACCAGCTGGACCTTTGCGGCTGCAGAGCTTCCGGGCATCGACATGGCGGGACTGCTCAGCATGACGATCGAAACGCCGACCATTCCGGCCGACGGGCCCTTTCGCTTTTCATTGAGCGGCAACGTCTCTCTGCAATTGCCCGGCGCCGGAGCCGACCAGGGCGGTGGATGCAATTTTACCGACTTTATTCTTAGCCCGGACAGCTTTGAGTTCGGCCGCATCTATGAAGGCAGTTTTAACCTATATGGCATGAGCGTGCAAGTCGATTCGTTTTATTACGGCTTTGATCTGCGTAATATCGAAACCTATGATGTTTCATTTGAAGAGGACAACGCCTCCGGCACTGCGACCTCGCGCTCACACGACGGCTTTTATCTGGCCTTTGCCGGTCGCCTCGACGGCGGATTGACCGGTTTTGAGGGCGGCATCGATCAGCTCTGGGTTTACAAATCCGATACCGAGTTTAATCTTTTGATCGATAACGCATATTTTAAATTCGCATCTTTTTCCACCGTTTTTGCTTCCGGACGACTGGATCTCATCGCCGACATTCCACTCGCCAATTCCAGTCCCAACTTTAAATTTCTAATCGGCGGCAGCCTGACGGCAATGGGAACAGGGTTTGCAGCCGTCGGCGAAGTAAGTTATCGTAAAGTGGAATTCTCCGGCACAACCATGAGTATGCCGGGATTTGGTCTTTTCCTCGCCGCCATGGGCATGGACATCAAATTGACGCCTATTCCCATCACGATCGAAGACTTTGGCGCCGGACTCTTTTTTAATCCGTCGCCCGAAGTGGAAAGCATCGTGCGGGGTAACCTCGGATTTACCAATGACACGGAAAACAGCCAGTTCTTCGATGCTGTTAATGAATATAAGAAAGAATTTGAAAATGTCATGACCTTTTTGGAATTCTATGTCTACGGCAAGCTATCAGTGCCGGATGACGCTATATTTACGGGCAAGATGTTGCTGATGATTGCCACCGACAAATTCCGTCTCGATGCCGCGGCCATGATCAGCGGTTCGGAGGATTTTAAATCCTATGTCGATATCAGCAGCAGCTGGTTTATTGAAATCGGCGTACCGCAAGATTTTTCCAGTTATCCATATGCCGCCGGTAATATCACCATTACGGTAGCCCCGGGTAATCCTGAATCGCTAAAGTTTATCGATATGACCGAAATCGCCAGGGCAACAGCCATACTGGAATTTTATGCGGTAGATGTAGACGCCTGGGCCGTGCATGGCAGCCTGGATATTAACCTGTTCAGACTTTTAGATGCCAATTTCGAGTTCTTTATCGGGCCACCGGCTTTTCTCATCCGCGGTTCCGTTGCCAAGTCTTTTAATGCCATTGTCGTCAACATTGAGGTCGGTATGCAAGCCTGCGTCTGGTTTAAATGGGCCGATCCAATGGAATGGGGTGCCTATGGCAGCGCCTGGGTCGAGGCCAACATCCTTGCCGACTGGTTTGCCGGCGTGCGCGGTGAGCTGGGGGCGGCATTGATGGGCAATACAGGGTCTTTTTATCTGTACGGATACGCCAAATTGGAAGCCTATTTTCTCGATATACGCTCAACGTTATATGTCTGGGTGGAGTGGAATGACGGCGAAATCGACGGTGGTACCGGTGAGGATGAACGCATGGCGCAAATTATCAAGCACGCTGAGGGAATCGCTGATGAAATCCTGGGGTCTGCTGACAATATTCAGCGACAGATCGATAAGGCGGCAAGAGATGCCTTTGCAGAACTGACACCGGCTCAGATCGCCAACATTATTCAAAATCTGCAACAAGGACAGGATCAATTCTATCTCAATGTGATCGAACAAGACGCCCGAATTGTTCTCGAAGAGCTCGAACGCCTGCGCTCAACCACCACCAGCTCTGAATTCAAGGCTCAATATCAACGCCAAAAAGAGGCGCTCGCGATTTACAGGGATGAGTTACAGGTTGCCTTTGCGTCTGATAAGTTTGATGAACTGAAATCAGGACTGGAAGAATGGCAAAACGCCATCGATGAAATCAAAACCGATTTTGACAGCAAAATTGCACAATATGAACAGGCATTTGACCGCCTTATCACCGTCTTGAATGCCTCCGGTTTTGAAACCGATACCGTCATCATAACCATGGAACGGCGGCAAATACCGCAGGATCCGATTACGAGAGACATGATAAGTGGTGCAGACGGTTCCGTTCAGCTCTTTTCCATTGACGGAGAGATTGCAGAAAAAAATTCAAATGAAATCGAGCAGTCACAAAAGGACTTTGAGCAATACCTTGAGAAAATTACAAGCCGTACCAGGCAACTGGATTCGTTGCGAACCTATATCTACACCGCCTTTGGCCCCAACAGCGAAATCAGTCAACTGCAGGCCGATTTTGTCGATCCCTTAATCCGCAATGAGGTGCTCGGACAACAACTGTTACAAAAAACGAGCGACCTCTACCAGTTCTATCTGCAAAAACAGGAATCCCTGATCGACAAATGGACCTATGATACGCCCGGCGGTATCGGTTATCTGCGCAATGCCTTTATTGCCTCGAGGAATTTCAACGAATCCTTTATCAAGGAGGCCTTTGATCGCCGCAAAGAGGCGCTGGAATCGCTCTCCGGCATCGATATCCCCCTCGACCCGGCGACGTTATCCGATCAGTCGATTGCCTCGGATGAGCTGGCGGAACACTTTTACCGCACCATTCCGCTCGCTTTTCTCGAGTTCACCCTTGACCGGCTGGATTCGCTCTATAATGAAATGGCATACGCTCATACGGCGGCCTTTGAGGCGCGCAATGATATCCACCGTACTTTTACCGGACATTCGGATTTGGTCTGGAACAAATACGCTGAACTGTCGCAAAGTCTTTATGGCTTGTATGAGCAGATTTTAAACTATGCCGACATGATGGAAGGACGAAATGAACCCCTGCCCGTGGGAATAGAAAACATCAGAACAAAATACGATCAACTGAGCAATGAATTTTCCATGACCGGAGCGACCACCTTTGAGGGTGATTTGGTAACCCATGCCGGCGTCTTTATGCCTGCCACCCTTGAGCTGGGATGGGACGACCATTCTGAAATCATTGAATACAGCTTTAGCCACTCCCCGGCAGGAGAGAACAAAGGCTATCAGGCGGTCGGCAAACAAAATCAGTTTGCTCTGAATTATTTTATGCCGATACGCACCAGTGGTTCAAGTGACGCCCTATACCGCGATTATGAGATCAAAACCCGGGTACGTAATTACGCCGGCTATACCGCCACCACGCATAATCTCGACTTTCGTCTCAGTTATCATAATCCGCGCACAGGGGTTGATCTCTCCTCGCTGCAAACGAACCCGACCACCTCTCCCTACATGTGGGGTGCGGTAACCTTTGCAAAGGACAAACCGTCAGCCACCGTATTCCATAACAATACGGTTGACGAATACTATTATCAATTCAATTCGAACAGCGTTACCTTTGAATTTGAGGTAAATGATCTGCTGGATGAAAACGCCGAAAATCATTACATCCGTATGGAAGCCGCCATTTTCCCGGCAGACGATTCGGAAAATCCGGTGGTCGACTATACCTCCGTACCTGTAGTGTCGCCGGTAACGCTTCGCGATCTCAATCTTCCAGCCAATTCCAGGACTGGCTATATCATCAAAATGCGCGGCATTAACGGCGACGGCAGCGCAGACAATTTTATCCCCTCCCCTGTCTTTTTCGTCGATCAGACACCTCCCGGATTTAAAGAGCCGATATCCGCGTCCTTTGAATTGTCCTATAATGATAAACGCGTCTATGTCAAATGCCAAAAAGCCAGAGATTGGTTTTCTACAGCCGCCCGAAAGGCTTATTGCGACATCATTTATGATTTGGCGGCCTATCAATACAAGGTTTACTATGACGACGAAGATCCGGAGCAAATTGCCTGGAAAACGATCGTTAACAGCGAATTACCGCATCATTGGGGAGGTGGTGTTCTCGACGATATCGATATGCTGGTTTTAAATACCGGTTCTTATCCCATGCGGGACAGCTGCAAACTGGCGATTCGGGCCGAGAATCCGGACAACAATTTAGGTTGGGGGCCGGTATCAGTCATTTCCGTGCCCAAACATCAGGATCTCACCTTTCCGACACCGGCTGAATTTCAGGTCGTTGATCATAATGAGCAAAACGAAATTCTGGTGGAAATCCGTGTGCCGGCATATGATAATGAATCGGAAATCACCGGATACCAGTATGAAATCAGCGATTTTTGGGATGATCAGAATACCATACGGGACTATCCGGATAATTTACAGCATATTGATTTTCCAGCCGATTCGGTCAGCGCCGGTAAAATTCTGGCTTTACCTCTGGATAGAGACATGAATGATTTACGCGCCTTGTGGTTACGCATATCCCTTAAAGCGATCAATAAGGACGGGTTGTCTATCCAGTCGAATGAATTCTATGCGATCGCTCCGCCAAAACCAGAGCTTGAGGCAGCACTGATGCCATTAGAGCCCCCAATAGGTGAAGATCGCTATGAACCCCCCTTTCGTTTGGGATTCATTCTGAGAACAGCGGAAACCATGGAATACTTTGTTTGTGATTTAAAAGTCGGTTCAACGCCCGGCGCCAAAGACCTGGGGCATGGACCCTTTTTGTTCGGACCCGAGTACAGGTTTGAAATAGAAAACATTCAAAGACTACCTAACCGGATCGGCTATGATGATACCGTTTATGTTAGCGCCAAATCGATCACCCGGGATTTGAACGGCAAACGATATTCCTCTGATTCGGTGATGGTGTCATTGATTACGCCTGCTCCGCCGATGTTTAGCCAGGTGCGGCAGAATGAAGAGGGCTATATCATGATTCCCATAGAGCATGAGGCTTTTAACGGCCATCAAAAAGCGACCTACCAATATCAGATTCGGGACGCATCTTCGGGGCCCGGCGCACTGATCCGAGCCTTTCCGGCATCGGAGCAGGCTGATTTTAGCATGGAAGAGGTCAGTGCCGGAGACACCCTGACCCTGCCTGTTCATATCGATCAGTGTACCGGATTGATCGAGGTGGGATTGCGCGCCTTTGGAGCAGATCAGACAATCCAAATCAATTATGTGCGATATAAAATCGTTCCTGAGGTTCCCCAGCCAAGTGCTCATATTAAATATGTAAAATCACTCTCCGACTACCGGCTGTATTATCAAACCGATATATTTGGTAAAACCTATATGAACGGCTCGGCTTCGGTTGCCCTGATGGTTGGCAGCGAACCGGGAAAAGACGATATCAAACAGCCGTTCATGTACTATAAAGGCTCCCAGAATTTTGTCACCTTACCGTTCGAGGTCAGTCGTTATTCATCCGTTTATTTAACCGCCTGGACACGCACCCTGACCGGTAATACGTCGCACAAAGATACCATTGCAGTCGAGGTTCCGGATCCGTCGATTTTTAAAACCGTTGTGCTGGATAACCAGGGCTATCTGAACCTCAATATTTTAACAACCGGTTTTACCGGCGACAAAACCCCTGCCGGTTATCAATATGCAATTTTTGTCAACACGGATCCTCCGACACCGGTTCGTCCCTGGCCGCAGAACGGCTATGATTTCGGACCGGAATCCGTGATTCCCGGCGACTTTCTCAGGCTGGAAACCCATGTTGACGAGTTAACCTTGAGATATTTGCATCTGGTCTGGCTGAGAGGGTTCTCGACTGATGGAAATACCAGCACAACCGTGCAGGGCTATATGTCCTTACCCACGATCCCTCTCAATGCACGGTTTGTACAAAGCGGTGATGGATATAGCCTCAGATTCAGAGGCCATTTTGAGGGGGCTTATAGATTCGGCAACAACCTGACCATGCAAATCAGACTGGGAACCGATACGGATGAAGCGGATATTCTCAGCGCCTCCTTTACCATCCCCGCAGATGGCCGCTATCTGGTCGATTATGATCTCGGCAGTTCGGTGCAGGTGGGACAGAATTACTATCTTATGGCCTATTATGAGCTCGACGATGAACGTTCCGGCATCTTTCGCGACCTACTCACACCTCCCGCATTGCCCATGTTTACTCAAATCAGACAACCCGATGAAGAGACGGTGCAATTGCCGATTCTGAGGAGTGGATTCAACAACTCCAGCGATGTGGTGGGATATCAATACGCGGTGGGCAGCGATTCGGGCCTTTATGACATTCGTTCGTTTCCGCAAGCGGGGACGTTCGATCTCACCGCTGCTGAAGTACAAGCCGGTAACACGGTTGAGTTGCCAATAGCCACCCCTGGATTGCCGCAACGAACGTGGATTGCGCTCAAGGCCATCAATAACAATGGTGTTGAGTCGATTACCCGGGCGTCCTTTTATCCCGTTCCGCCGACACCGGTCTCCGATCTGATCGAAATCGTACAGTCAGACTCTAAATACAATTATCACCTGAAATTCGATGTCAAACACGAATCCGTCGATGCCAAAGTCGGCTATATCTGGATAGAGGCATTTCACTCCGGCTCAAAATCGAGTATTATCAGAGAGGGCCGCTACGGATGGCCGACCTGGTGGTTTAGCTACTATTATTCATCACCCCCTGCAGACAGGACATTTAACTGTCCTGTTAACAGATATTTGACTATCGATCAGTGGTACACGGTGCAAATCTGGTCAAAAGACAGGTGGAATGATGTCCCTTCTTCCGGCAAATATAAAATCCGGTTCAAGATAGACGAGGATTATAATCTAACCGTATCCCAACAACCACCCGACGGTGAAGGCGACTAGAGTGAAAAGTTAATGAATACGGTTATCAAGCATCCGAAAAAATTGGGTGTAAAAAATGGAAAATTGGTCGATAAAAAGGAAGTATAGCATGAGAATATGGCTTTTACTTTTTCTTCTGGTTCAAATCGGGATGGCTCAGCAAACACCGACTATTGTTTATACGGTAAAATCGGATTCGGTATATCTCTTTTTACTGGACAATCCTCGCGTCGGCAGCGGCTTTCATGTCGAACGCAAAGGTCCAAAGGATGAGGATTTTGTTCGCTTGACCGCCGAACCGGTTGAAGCGCAAATGAACCCGGTAAATGCCCGTTATATACTCGGTTCCGATTTTGCCATTTTAAAACGAGCTCTGAAGGTAAATACGCCTGAACAGATGCTGGTCAAGCTCCGGGCCGATCGTTTTTCCAGTACGGTTTATACCATGTTGTACCATAACGTCGGCAAGGTACTGGGTCGTTTTTACCGTAGCGACGGACATGTTGCCGGGGAAACCTATCTCTACCGGATTGTCTTTGTCTCTCTGGATAACGGCAAAGAGCTCGATCGGATCGAAAAAACAATTCGCATTGTTGAACAACCGCCGCAACCCCCACAAGAAATCACATGCGAACAAACGGTCGAGGGTGTCG
>CAZSOP010000131.1:0-9686 GCA_964608385.1 uncultured Cytophagia bacterium | reverse complement strand
GGGGTCTGAATTAAAGGCTTATGTCGTTCTGAAACCCGGCCAGCAAGTGAGCAAAGAAGAGCTGCTGAATCTATGCGACGCTTTGCCTGCATATATGGTTCCGAAACATATTGAATTTGTTTCTTCCATTCCAAAAACCAAAACTGGCCGAAAATTGAAGCGGCTTTTGCGCTCTATTGCAGAAACGGCAATTTTACAGGATAAACGTACCAAATAACCTATAAAAGCGCAATTTGCGCAAAACAGTTAGGAGGATTGTTGTGAAAGAATATGCTGTGACAGATATTCGTAACATTGCTCTGGTATCACACCAGTCGGTAGGAAAGACCACATTAGCTGAGGGTATGTTGTTTTCAGCCGGTGCGAGCAACCGTATGGGCACGATAGATGATGGAACCACCACATCCGATTACCGTAAAGATGAAATTGACCGGAAAATTTCCATCAGTGCGACTTTGATGCATTATGAATGGAAAAAGAAAAAATTCAACCTTCTTGATCTGCCAGGCTATCAGGATTTTGTTGGCGAGGTCATCTCCGGTTTACGGGTTGCAGATATGGGCGTGCTTTTGCTCAACGCTGTCGCCGGTGTTGAAGTGGGTACGCAAAGTGCCTGGGAAATTTTAAATCAATACGAATGTCCACGGGTTTTCTTTGTAAACCGCCAGGACAAGGAGCATGCAAATTTTGATAAAGCTGTTCAGCAGGCAAAGACTGCATATGGGAACGAAGTTATCGCCATTCAGTTTCCACTCCACGAGGGTGAGGCGTTTGATAGTGTGGTCGATGTTCTGCGGATGAAGAAAATTTCTTTCAGCAAAGACGGATCAGGAAAATATTCGGCTGAGGACATTCCTGCTGACGTCGCTGACAAGGCGAAAGAAATGCGCAAGGAGTTGATCGAACAAATCGCGGAGAGCGATGACGAGTTGCTGGAAAAGTATTTTGAGGCCGGTGAACTCACTCCAGAACAAATAGAGTCCGGTTTGAGAAAGGCCATTTTGGAACGCACCATTTTTCCGGTTCTATGCGGTAATGCTGCCGGCAATATGGGCACTCAAACCCTGATGGATTTTCTCGCTGCTTACGGACCCTCTCCTCAGGATGGCAGAAGCGTAAAGGCGACAGACAAGGATGAAAATGAGATCGTACTTGAGCAAAAAGAAGATAATCTTTTTGCCTCGTTCGTGTTCAAGACCTTTTCGGAACTACATGTTGGTGAACTCTCTCTTATTCGGGTGTATTCGGGTCAGATAAAACCCGGTGAGGAAGCCTATAATATTTCCAAGGGCTCGGGCGAAAAAATCGGTCAGATGTATTTGCTCAATGGTCGTAACCGAACGGAAACCAATGTTCTTAAAGCGGGTGATATTGGTGCGCTGGTTAAATTGAAAGACACACACACCAGCAACACGCTTTGCGAAAAGAATAATCCGGTTATTTTTGATCCTATTGACTTTCCCGAACCGGTCGTTGATGTGGCTATAGAACCCCGCAGCAAAGGAGATGAAGAAAAAATCTCCAACGGTCTGCACACCTTGCATGAAATCGATCCCAGTTTTCAGGTTGGATTTGATCCGGAGTTGCGTCAAACCGTTGTATCGGGACAGGGTGAATTGCATATCACTATTATCATACAGCGGCTCAAAGAGCGATTCGGCGTTGAGGTTGATCAGAAGAAACCGAAAATACCCTATCGCGAAACAATTGTCGGCAAGAGTAATGAAAAATACAGGCATAAGAAACAGAGTGGCGGTGCCGGTCAATTTGCAGAAGTTTGGATGCGGCTTGAACCACTGAAACGCGGAGAGGGATTCGAGTTTGAAAGCGAGGTCGTTGGCGGTGCTATCTCTCAGGTTTTTATCCCTTCCATTGAAAAGGGAATCAAGCAGGTTCTCGATGAAGGGGCTCTTGCCGGTTATAAAATCGTCGATGTCAAAGCCATCGTTTATGACGGCAAAGAGCATCCGGTCGACTCTAAGGATATTGCATTTCAAATTGCCGGTCGTGAGGTCTTTAAAATGTGTTTTAAAAGCGCTCAGCCGCTTATCCTCGAGCCGATTTACAATATTCAGGTAAAGTGCCCGGAGGAATTTATGGGTGACGTCATGGGAGACCTTTCCAGCCGGCGGGGAAAAATTCTGGGAATGGAGTCGGAAGGCCAATTCCAGGTGGTAAAGGCCAAAATTCCGCTGGCAGAATTGCACGGTTATGCAACGACGTTGAGATCCATGACTCAGGGACGCGCGACATACAGCCGGCAGTTTTCTCACTATGATCCACTACCCAAGGAGCTGGAATCAAGGGTTATTCAAGAGTCAAAAGAGGACGAAGAATAACTATATTTTTCATAACGTTATAGAAAACGCGGATTATCTGCACGGCGGTATTAATCCGCGTTTTTCTTTTCCTCTCTTTTGATATCGTCCCAGACCGCATCCAGTTCTGCCAGGGTCGCCTGTTGCAGGGAGCGGTTCTGACGTTTGAATTTTTTTTCGATCAGCTGGAAACGCTTGATAAACTTTTTAATAGTTCTTCGCAGGGCATCCTCGGGGTTGCAATTGAGAAACCTGGACAAATTTACAATTGAAAACAACACGTCTCCCAATTCCTCTTCTATCCAGTCCTTGTTGTTTTTTTGAATGGCTTGTTTGAGCTCGGCAATTTCTTCGTTGAGTTTTTCCCATACCGGATCGATGTCGGGCCAGTCAAAGCCCACGGTTGCGGCTTTATTCTGCAGGCGGTAGGCGCGGACAAGGGCCGGCAGCTGGCGGGGGATACCGTCAATCGCTGATTTTTTCCCCTCTTTTTTCAGTTTCGTTTGTTCCCATAAAACGATTTGCTCCTCGGCGCTTTCGACGCGCTCATCACCAAAGACGTGCGGATGGCGCCTTGTGAGTTTGTTGTTGATGTTTTCGATTATATCCTGCATCGAAAATAAATGCTTTTCCCCGGCTATCTGTGCGTGAAAAACAATCTGTAAGAGGAGGTCCCCCAACTCTTCCTTGAGAGCAGGAAAATCCTGTTCATCCAATGCCTCTAAAACCTCGTAGGTCTCTTCAAGCAAGTGTTGCCGCAGGGAGAGGTGGGTCTGTTCCTGATCCCAGGGACAGCCTTCCTTGCTGCGCAGTTTTGACATGATTTTGATCAGTTTTATAAATTTTTCAGCGGTTGCCTCCACCGTAGGGCTCCTCTCCAGATAAAAATTCAGTTTTTTGCAAGACTCGGATTATGCAAAGGATATGTTTATAGCAAATTGTGGTTAAAAAAGTAAGGGTTTTTAAATTGAATGTCAATCTTAAAAAAGCTGATGAAAAAACCTTGATTATTTAGCGCGATTTAGCTAATTTCAAAAGCTATTCATTAAAAGGAGAGAGGGTCGTGAGCAAAAGAGTTTATTTTCTGCTTTTGTTTGCCTGGGGTGTTGGTGTCCTTTTTATTAGCTGCAGCCGGCACCCTTCAGCAATCCACAGCTTAACAACGACAGAGAGATTACAGTCAGAATTGGAAAGACTGTTTTCTGCCCCGGAATTCGCCAATGCACATTGGGGGGTGGCAATACAATCCCTTGTAACCGGCGACTTTTTGTATTTGAGAAACGCCGACAAAGGCTTTATGCCGGCTTCGAACATGAAGCTTTTTACCAGCAGTGCTGTCCTGGTTGGGCTGGGGCCGGATTATCACTATCATACAACCCTTTTCGCAACCGCTGGTCCCGATAGCAATGGTATTTTGGCCGGAGATTTGATTATCCGGGGCAGTGGTGATCCCAGCATCAGCGGGAGGTATTTCGATGGTGATATCACACATGTTCTGGATGAATGGGCCAGAGCTCTGAAGAAACTGGGAATTACCTCTATCGAGGGCAATATCATTGGTGATGATAATGCATTCGAAGACGAGATCATGGGGCATGGCTGGTCTTGGGATTATCAGACCGATTATTATGCCGCTCAGATTAGCGCATTGTCGTTAAATGACAATTGCGTGGATTTGATATTTTCTCCCGGTGACAGTGCCGGTTCGATTGCCAACCTGGAAATGATACCCCCGACTGATTATATTGTTCTTGAAAATCGGGTCATTACCACAGATGATCCTGCCGGCACCCGGATAAGATTGCATCGGGAACGCAATACCAATCATATCCTGTGTAGCGGAACGATCGACATTGATGAAAACAAAGTGGTGGAATGGGCAACTGTTGAAAATCCGACCAAATACACGGTCCGGGTATTTCGGGAAATTCTAATGAAACACGGCATCATGGTAAAAGGCGTGGCCGTTGATATCGACGAGTTGACCGGATATAATTACTCTGCAGATTCAAGACGTGTTTTGCACGACTATATATCACCGCCGATGAGCATAATAGTTGAAACCATCAATAAAAAGAGTCAGAATCTGTTTGCCGAATTGGTTTTGCGTACTCTGGGTAAGGAAATTACAGGCAGGGGAAGCGCAAAGGCGGGCGTCAAAGCCTCAAAATCAATCTTCACAGAAATGGGAATTCATCCCGATTATCTGGTCATGGTTGATGGATCTGGTTTATCTCGAAAGAACCTTGTGACCCCTTTAGGCGTTATAACATTGTTGAGGTTCATGAGGCAACACCAGTATGGTGAGTTTTTTTATGATACATTGCCAATCGCAGGTGTGGATGGAACGATTTACAAGCGTATGCGCAATACCGCGGCATACCAAAATGTTCGGGCAAAAACCGGTACCATTGATCGGTGTCGAGCCCTTTCCGGTTATGTGAACACCAGGGATGGAGAGGAACTGGTGTTTTCCATGATCGTTAACAATCATACGGTACCGACGAGCCTGGCAGATCGAATCCAGGACCTTGTTTGCGAGCGGCTGGCTAATTTTTCGAGGTAAGGTTTTTATGAGGGTTTACAATGTTGAATACAAAATTACCCCGGCCGCGGGGTTTTGAATATCAATATCGCTATTATATACCGTCTGAAGAGGAAGAGAGGAGGATTCAATTCCGGCGTATCAGAAAGAGCAAGATCGGACCCCGCTCCTCTACGACTCGTTTGATCGTTTTGTTGATCGCGTTGATTCTGGCCTTTGTGTTTTTACAGAGAAAAACCGGATCTCTCGGTTCATCTCAAAATGTAGAGCAGATTCAGGTTGAAGAGGTTATTGTTGTAGATTGATAAAAAAGTAAAAAATGATTAAAACTGGTTACTCTGTTTGACAAGCGGGAACGTATACGTTTGAAATTTTATTTGCAAAAGTTTTTACAGTTGATCAAGAACCTCTATGGCGAATCGGCTCAATGGTACGATTTACAGCAAATCAGGGTTAAGCTGATCATCACGATTGGATTTATTTTCATCGTTTCCATGCTTGTGCTCAGTCTCTTGATCCTGGATCATGGACAACGCGTTTTACATCAGCGTCTGGAAGAAAGCTGCAGGTTATCACTTCGCCATGTCTCTGAATCGATCAAAGACGATCTATTGCTTTATTACCTTGCTGAGAAAGACGCCACAAATCTTACGGTTTATACCGGTCATATTCGGGAAGCGATACACGATACCTTTAATGAGGATATCGAGGGCCTTAAATACGCCTGCATTGTTGACCGTTACGGCCAGATTGTGGCGCATACCGACAACAAGAAAATTAATCAAACAGTATCCGAGCAGGAGAGCCGGTTTTTTTCCGGTTTGGAAAAAACCCAGACGCGTGAATTTAATCACATTATAGAATACATTCATCCTCTGTACACCCTGCGGGAGAACATGTCCAATGAGAGGGTGTTTCTTGGCGTTACGGTTTTGGGATTCTCTCAGAAGGAAATTTTTCAGCCGATTAGAAAAGCAAAGCGGACCATGATGACGACCTTTTTTATCATTACCGCACTTTCTGTGTTGGTTATCTTTTACGTCGCCCGCCGCATGACAGAGCAGATCGATGCGCTTTCTGATGGTGTTCGTCGGGTGGGCCGGGGCAATCTCAATGTTCAGATTCCTGTCCTAACCCGCGATGAAATCGGCAGGTTGGCAAAGGAATTCAATTCAATGATTGTTCATCTGCGGGAAAAGATGCAAATGCAAAAGTTTGTTTCAAAGTTGACTTTGCAGATGATAAGAAAGCGTTCAACCGACAGCGATCTGCTGCCCATCGGTGAACGCCGTACGGTGACCATTTTATTTACCGATGTAAGAAATTTTTCCTCCCTGACCCAGGAGCTCGGAGCAGAGGAAATTGTTAAACTGATCAATATCTATTTTGACCTGCAGACGAGGATTGTAGAAGAAAATGGTGGCATCGTCGATAAATTCATGGGCGATCAACTTATGGCCATTTTTTTGGGTGAACGCACAGACGAGGCCGTGCATGCGGCTGTGGAAATACAGCGTTCAATCCGGTTTTTGAGCCAAACGCGGCGACGCAAGCGTGAAATGATATTAACCATCGGCTGCGGTTTGCATACCGGCTCTGCTGTATTGGGTAATATGGGCTCGCGCAATCGTCTCGATTATACCTGTGTCGGGGATGTGGTCAACCTGGCATCACGTCTTTGTGCAGTTGCACAACCAGGGCAAATCATCATTCCTTATGACATGGTTTCTCAGCTCGGCGGAGAATATGAGACCATCCGCCTTAATCCGATCCAAGTGAAGGGCATCGCCCATGCTGTGGAAATTTTTGAAGTTGAATATGAAACAGACCCAAGTGTCCATAATCTATTATGAAACGCCTGAATAAGTTATTGATTCTGGGTGGAGTATTTTTTTTTGTAATCGGCAGCCATGCACAGGAGACCCTGCTCCGTTTTTCACCCGGAGCAAAATCCCTTCTTCTTGGCAGATCCGGTGTGGTCGGAATTTATGATCCATCGGCTCTGTACTGGAATCCTGCAGCCCTGAATGTACCGCGAATGCATCAGGCTATTCTTTCGGTTCAGGAAATGTACAGGTTGAATCACTCAGCCATTTCCGTCTTTTTTCCTCCTCATGGAACATTTGCTTTTGATCTGGGTCGCAGCGACATTGGTGAAAGCCCGGTTGAATTTGGCAGCCTGGGCTGGGGTGGCTCTGTCCATCCGGATGTTCATCTGGGGTTCAGCCTCTCCGCCCTGCAAATCGAAAATGAAGGCTGGACAACCATGGGTTTTGGCCTTTTGTATAAACCTTCGATGTTTAAAAACCATTTTGAAATGTCCGAACCGTTTTATTCTTCTTATATTGCTGATCGTTTGACCGTGGGGCTGGCGGTACAGCATATTCCGCTTATCGTTTCCGGCTATGAACACCAGATTCGTGCCGGAGTTTGTTATACGTTTATGAGAAATCGTTTGCAAGTAATATCCGCCTTCCATTATGACCGGCTTGATGACATATTTCATTTTGGTGCTCGATATGAACTGATCCCTTCTTTTTTTCTTCACGCCGGTGTACAGGACTTTGATCATCACTATACGGCGCTTGGGTTTTCGAGTATATTTTCCAATTTTACCGCCAACGTCTCCTATGATATGAAGAGTGAGCGCCTGGCTGTGAGTGCTCTTTTTCGTATTGGTCAAATGCCAAAAGTCAGTGGAGAAAAACATTACGAAAAGGCGAAAAATTGGTTACAAAAACAAAACAAACGCCAGGCTTTACAGGAAGTGAGAAAGGCGGTTTCCTATCAACCGGGCCTTGAGCCGGCCTGGGATATGCTGGCAACACTGAAATCAATGGTTAAACGAGAGGATCAGCACATCGATTCCCTGCTTTCGGTGGCGGAATATTTTCAGAAGAAAGAGTGGTACATCAGCGCTGCTGCACATTATTTACAGGTACTCAAGCTCAACCCAAAAAACAAGCCGGCTGAGCGTGCGATAAAAGAAATCCGCCCTAAAGTTAATGTTCACACAGAAAAGTGGTTTCAAACCGGGGTAAGACAATACAGCCGGGGTGCATTTCACAAGGCTCGTGAAATATTCGAATCCATTTTATTGGTGCGCAGGGAGCACAGGGAGTCGAAAAAATATCTGGATAAAATTAATTCTATATTCGAAAAACAGGCAAAAGATCATTATTTTACCGGATTAGGGTATTATAGCCAACACAATTTAAATCGGGCAGAGGAAGAATTTAGAAAAGCGATTCGTTTGCTGCCGACTTTTGATGATGCTTTGAACTATCTTAACAAGGTTCGTGTCGAGCAACGCCAAAACCGACGGCAAATCGCTGACCTTATCGCCGGCGCGACCCGGCACGAGGAGAACAACAGGGTCCGGCAGGCACTTGGGGATTATAAGCAGATATTGGAGATCGATCCCGGCCATCGAACGGCCCGGGAGCGAAGGCGTAGTCTGGAACAGGCGATAGAAAATGGAATCAGAGAGCAAATGCAAATCGCAAAGCAGGCCTATAAAAACGGAGAATTTAAACGAGCAGAGAAAGCTTTCCGTAATGTTCTGTTAATAGATCCGCAACGAAAAGAGGCACAGGAATATCTCAACGAGATCAGCAGAAATGCGCGGGGCAAGTCCAGTTACTATCTGCAAAGAGCACAGGCCTTTTATAAGCGCAACGATTACAATCAGGCGCTTGCCACTCTGGATAGTCTGAATGCTATACAGCCGGGGGCGGAGGAAGCGTCTCTAATGCGGGATGAAATCATGTCTGCGATGAGTGTTGAACCTTTGTATGAAAAAGGAAAACGGGAGTATAATCAGGGGCACTATGTTGAGGCAATGGAACTCTTCAGTCAGGTACTTGAAAAAGATGGCAATTATAGCAGTGCGCTGGAGATGCGGGAACGGTGTCATGTGCGCTTGAATGAGCTGGTCGAAGAATATTATAATTTGGGAATTCAGCTTTATTCCACGGAAAGATACCAGTCTGCAATCGAGCAGTGGGAAAAAGCGCTCGCTATCAATCCGTACCACAAGGGTTCACTCGAGTATATAAAAAAAGCCCGTGCACGACTGAAAGCGTTGAACGGATTACCATAAATTCCGTTTGCGAAAAAGCGATTAAATTTTTAGCTTATTCCGGAACTTGTTATCTGTATTTTCGTGTAAAAAACGTGATCATTTGAGAGAAATGGATGTGCAGTTTTCAAACGAGGTCATAAAGCGATTGGCGGCGGCACAAAGCGTAGCGGTCTTAACCGGCGCCGGCATTTCGGCTGAGAGCGGTGTTCCCACTTTTCGCGGTGAGGGTGGTATTTGGAACAAACTCAAGCCCGAGGAACTGGCGAGCATGGATGCTTTTCTGAAAAATCCGGACCTGGTGTGGCAATGGTATCAGTACAGGCGGGAGCTCATGAACGACATTGAGCCGAACCCCGGTCATTATGTTTTGGCAGAAATGGAATGCGATTATGACGATTTTACCCTCTCCACTCAGAATGTAGACGGTTTGCATATCCGGGCCAAAAGTCAACGGGTTTTGGAGTTGCACGGCAATATATCGCGTAATCGCTGCAATACCTGTGGCAAGTTAACAGATGAAAATTTCTCCGGTGACAACGTCGCCCGCTGCCAATGCGGTGGACTGATGCGACCAGATGTTGTCTGGTTTGGTGAAATGCTACCGCAAGAGTCGCTTTATGATTCTTTTGCTGCGGCTGAGCGGGCTGATGTCTATTTGTCCATCGGAACATCAGCGGTTGTTCAACCGGCGGCTTCGCTTCCCCTTGAGGCGAAACATCAGGGTGCATATGTGGTTGAG
>CAZSOP010000130.1:0-9743 GCA_964608385.1 uncultured Cytophagia bacterium | reverse complement strand
ATGATCTGGTTATTGAAAAGAACGAACAGGATCACTCCCTCACTGTCAAGTCACAAAAAAATGAACAAATGTTGTACATCATGGCGGGCAGACAAATTGTATCCAGAGAAAATCTTGAGATTTGTGCTCTGTTTACGGATTGCTCCATTGATGATCGACAACTATCTACAGAAGAACTGATCCACACTGTTCTCGGCTTTAATGGTATTCCGGTTATCAACTGGGCGCCGGGCAAATGGTTTGGCAGACGTGGTAACCTCGTGAAGAGTTTATTGTACTCCTATACGCCAAAGCAGTTATGGATAGGAGATACCACGATGCGTCCGCAGTTATGGCCGACCCCGACGCTTATAAAAAAAGCGCAGCAACAGGGATACCATTTAATCGCAGGCTCTGATCCCCTCCCCTTTAAGGAAGAAGAACGGATGCTCGGTTCTTATGCTACACTTGTAGACGGAACCCTGGATCCCGCAAGACCTGCCGCTTCGTTGCGAGGCATACTTTTCTCCTCCGACAATGTCATGCCATTGGGCAAACGAAGTCGACTGTTCACTTTTTTGCGACGTCAGGCAAAGATCATGTCGAACAAAAAGAGACGGTAACCACCACTTATTCTACGAGGGCATTTTCAACATGAAGTTCGCGAACAGGTACTATTGTCCCTATTGCAATAGCCGTGATGTTGTACGCATTCGAAGGAAATCCTGGATGCGCGCATGGCCGAAGAGCAGGCGGTATTATTGCAATGATTGTCATCATAAATACCTCACGGTCCTAAACATCGTCGCCGTTAAAAGCCAATGAAAACAAGGCGGTTAAATAATCCTTCCTTGTAATTTTGAATTTTTTTTCCCATATTTAAGTTTGTCTCCGCCGGAACGAGGTTGCGGGTAGAGCCTAACCGTTTATCAAAGAGAGAGTTTCAAGGTCGTTAATGGATATTAAGAAAAAAGAGATAAAAAACCTGGCAGAGGAAAACACCTTTCAATATGGGAAACAGATCAATGCCGCGGGCAAGGTCCGGCTTATCAACGTCAGGATCGAAAGTCTGGATGCGGTGGTGAAGGGGATACATCCTTTTCAGGTTCATGTAAGCAAAAAAAACAGCACGATTGATTCGTATTGCACCTGTCCGAAACGAAAAAACTGCGAACACGTTGTGGCTGCTCTTTTTGCGGCGATCGACTATTCCAGCAAACATCAAAAACATCTTGTACGGGAAAAAATGCAGCCGCAATGGCAATCCTTTTTCAAGGGCATTGTCCGGGAGAATGGAATACAGCATTTGGAGGATAGAGAGCAGAAATGGCAGCTCGTATATCTCTTTTCGTTCAGTGCGGAACATTATTCCATTCTACCGCAAAAAGCTTATATCAAGGGCAGCGGCGAATTGGGAAGGTTTTCCAGCATCGGTCAATTTGATGACATTGACAGCGATGTGCGTTATCAGCCGGCTGATCCGATGTTGATCGCCTATTTGAGGCATTTGGGATTACGGCAAAACTTTGATTCCAGTACCGATTGGGTCGAAAGTCCGGTGGACAATCGTCCATTTCAAGTTTCATATGGGTCGACACCGGGAAAATGGATAGAGTTTCTCAAAGAGAGCAAACTTTTTCTTCGTATCGACGATACAACTGTGGAACCCATTCAGCTCTCAGACAAGCCCTGCCGGATCAGATTTGAATTCGACAAAGAAGAAAAAAGTTTTAGTCTCAAGCCGCTCATTGAAATCAACGGTGAGTCCATCACTTTGGGTAGGCAGGTTTTCATATTATCCGGCGAGCCGGTTTGGGTTTTTTACAATTTTAACATATACCGGGTCGAAAATGTTTCTAATCCCGATTTCATACAGCCTTTTACGCAAAAACATCTTTCCGTAAAAATCCCGCAAAAGGAATTACAGGAATTTTTAATGACCGCGTGGCCGAAACTGAGCAACATCACCGACCTGCCGATTCCGCAGGATTACGATGTCACCACGTTTTCATCCATTACACAAAAGCGTCTTGTCTTTCGCTCGACCTCGAGCCGGCTAAATATTTATCTTAGATTTTTATATCACCATTATCAGGTGGATTATCACAATCCCGATAAAAATATCATCAAAACAAAGTCGGCCGATGCTTTTGTCAAGATAAAACGTGATATTGAAACGGAAGAGAAAATCGCTAAAGACCTTTATGACAGCGGTCTCAAAATAGAAAAAGGGATATTGTATATAGAAGCCACAAAGGCGAATGAGTGGCTGGCCCTGCATTTGTCGAACTTGCTTGCCTCGGGCTACCAGCTCACCGGCATGGACCAGCTGGCGCGGTATAATATTCACACCGGCAATCCGGTGGTAAAAGTAAATGTCTCGACGGATATAGACTGGTTTGATCTGAACATATCCATCACCATTGCCGGCCAACCGGTACCCTTGCAAAAACTGAGACGGTCAATCAACCAGGGTAAAAAATATGTCAAACTCAGCGATGGCTCGCTTGCGATTCTGCCCTCAAACTGGATCAAGCGCTTTGCGTTTTTATTCAACTTTGCAAACATGGACAAGGAAAATCTGCAGCTCCCCCGCTCCCAGTTATCTTTAATCGATGCCTTGTTTAGCGAAGCTGAAATGGCAAGGGCGGATGATGCTTATTACAAAAGCATTGAAAAACTGAAAAATTTTAATAAAATTCCTCAGGCAAAAATTCCCGAGTCGCTCAGCGGCACATTGCGGCCTTATCAGCGAGCCGGGTTCGACTGGCTTGAATTTTTGAAAGAATTCCAGCTCGGCGGCTGTCTGGCGGACGACATGGGGTTGGGCAAAACGCTGCAGGCATTAACGGTTTTATTATCGGCTAAAAATCAAGGCATCAACCGCTCCAGTCTGATCATCTGTCCGACATCGGTTGTTTTCAACTGGTACAACGAAATAAAAAAATTTACGCCCGACCTTGAGGTACTACAGCACACGGGGCTCAACCGGGACAAAGAGTCGCAACCTTTTCAGGACTATGATATCATTCTGACCACCTATGGCATTTTACGGCGGGATATCGCGCTGTTAAAAAGCCATACCTTCTATTACATCGTACTGGATGAATCACAAAAAATAAAAAACCCGGCTTCACAGACAGCAAAGGCAGCGAGATTATTAAAAGGCGAACACCGGCTCGTCCTGACCGGCACGCCTCTGGAAAACAACATTCAGGAGTTATGGTCGCAGTTTTCATTTTTAAATCCCGGTCAACTTGGGTCGCTCTATTTTTTCCGCAAGAATTTCGTTACTCCGATTGAAAAGGAAAACGACCCGGAAGCCTTGTCCTTTTTAAAAAAGCTGGTTTTTCCGTTTATCCTGCGGCGAACCAAGGATAACGTTGAAAGGGACCTGCCTCCCAAAACGGAGCAATTGGTATATTGCGGTATGAACGATCAGCAAAAAACGATCTATGATCACTGGAAGGATCATTATCGTTCGCTATTGCTGCATAAAATAGATACCCAGGGCATGGACAGCGCCAGGATCAACATCCTGGAGGGACTGGTGAAACTGCGGCAAGTCGCCTGCCACCCCGCTCTGATCGATCAAAACGTCACCGAAGATTCGGGTAAATTCGAATATGTCAAAGAACTCATCGAAGAGATCCTTGCCGAGAATCATAAAGTTCTCATTTTTTCGCAATTCGTCAAAATGCTGCGGCTGCTGTTGACCTATTTTGATCACAACCGGATTCGGTATGAATATCTGGATGGCCACACCCGAAATCGCGAAAAGGTTGTAGAGCGTTTTCAAACAGATGAATCGATCAACGTTTTTCTGATCAGTCTGAAAGCGGGAGGAACGGGTTTGAATCTGACATCTGCGGATTATGTTATTCTCTACGATCCGTGGTGGAATCCGGCAGTTGAGACCCAGGCAATGGACAGGGCACACCGCATCGGACAAAACAAAAAGGTCTTTGTATACCGGTTGATCAGCAAAGATTCTGTTGAAGAAAAAATGCTCGAACTGCAGAACAAAAAGAAAAACCTGGTTTCCAATATCATCGCCACAGATCGTTCATTTTTCAAAGACCTCAGCCGCGACGATATCGAAATTCTTTTCAGCTAAAACACTCGATAAAAACTATCTCGCACTTTTCCGCTTTTATCATCCCCCGACGAAAGGATCAAAATCTTTTCAGGTTTGACCAGTGAAAGGTCCATTCCGGCGTTTTAAGGAACCCCTGTTCCTTAACCGGATACCACGGACTCTTTTTTTCATTATTCGGATTCCTGAGTATATGGATTTCCTGAGCCGGCATGTAGCTTTGCACCAAGAGGATGGCTTTTTCGGAGGTCAGTTTGTCTTCGATAATGTCGACGACCATTACCGCATGCCCGGGAAACCCGCCCTGGATAAAAATATCGCCGATTTGAATATCCAGCGGTCGCGAAACAGGATAGAGTTCTCTGGAAAGCGAGTAACTGCCTGCATACATAAACACGGTCTGCAGATAGGTGCGAAAACTCTCATAGGAAACACCGGTTCGATGCGTCTGTATCCAGGATACATGATTTCCCTTGACCTGAGGCCGGACACCATCGATCCAGTCGCTGTATGACGCCAGATCTTCGGAAGTAAAATGAAAGGCAATCTCATCGTAGCGCTGAATACTGAACAAATATTCTGCGCGTAACCTCATAATGGCATCAGCACACTGCTGCAGATTACGGGAGCCGACATCGATCTTGAGAACGCGATAGTGGGCGTCCTGATTGGGTTTGACTCTGCCATCATAAAGAAAAACCGTATTATTTTCGCTTTTAACAGGCAATTGTCGCAGCCAGGCAGCGAAGGTGCCTTCACGAACCGGTGTTCGGCTAAACTCCGGAAGCACCGGAATATCTGCAACCCGAAAAGATATGGAATCACTCACATCGAGCCAGGCATAAGGTGCCTGGGGATACGCAGGCACATCAGCCAGGGCAATCGCCAGTGTCAGAAAAACGAATTTGATTTTCATCGGCATGATTATTCCTCCATTTTCAATCAACGGCACGGCAAAATCGGGAGTGGGCATCCAGGCTCAATTTAGCGAGATCGACTGACAGCTGAACTATATCCCTGTCATATTCATCGATAACCCTTTTGAGCTTTTGCCTGAGCTGTTCATCAAAAGGCGCAGCGATTTGATTGGTGTGCCCCATGCCCAATTGCACACCGATATCATAGACGACCTGTGCCAGTTCGTCGACAGTATGAAATGTTGTTTCGATATCGACTTGCTGATAATTATCCACCCAACCGTGCACCCAAAAGGTCTTTTGGCAATAGCGAAAATAGCCCAAATACTGAAAGGGTTCATAAGCGATTCGGGCCTGGGCAACCAGGATGCGCAAGGGATCTAATTTGGAACCCGGATTGATACAGGAGATTGGATTGAGATCGCGTACCTGTTTAATCTCCAGAATTTGATCATCCAGAGGATCCGGTTCGGAACCGCGTATCCGCAATAAATACTTTGTATCGAGAGCGCTTCCGATTCCCATGCGCAAGTATCCCATTTTTACAACTTTGAAAAAGGACTCGGGCAGGGAAGGATTTTCATTCAACATGGTAACGACATACTCATCGAATGCCTTTAAAAGTGAATCTTGTTCCCGCCGGGGAAGCGGGTCTATCAGCGTATCGATCCACTGAAAGTAAACCCTTCGATCGCTAATAAAACATGTTTTCAGACGCTGTACAATGACGGGTTCAGGCACCTCGACCGCTGAATCGTTTAAAGCATCGCGATATCCGCGAAAAAAGGTTTGAAAAAGAGTTTCATAATGCTCTGTCCACTCTTTTTGATAACAGGCAAGATACAGAGAGGCGCTGAATCTCATCCAATCGATCAGGCCGGGGCCGCTGGAGGCGTCATCAAAATCCGTCAGTCCGCGACCGATATCAGTAACGGCATATTGTTCCAGGTGGGCATCGCCGTGCAGGTTGAGTGCATGGGCCGGCAGCTTCATTTCCTTTAGCCGTTCACAGACCAGTCCGGCAAATTGAACATTGATAAAGCGATAATAGCCATGGGGTGTGGAGACAATGCGCCGTAAAAGCTGCGGATTTTGAGAAAAATCAAAGTGGTCCGGATGCACGTAAAGGGGATTTTCTTTCTCTAAAGCCTTTTGATGGCAATAGAAAAACAAAGAGAAAAAAATCAAACCGATCAAAATTTTGAATACAACTTTCATAATGCGTTCTAATTGATCCCATTGGTTTTCATGTTTGACAATGCCGCCCTTAACAGCGGCATATGCGAACCGGCCAGCGGATAGGGAATCCGGTATTGATAATAACTGGTGACTTCATATCCCCCTTGTGCAATCATATCATCGGTGGTAAGATAAAGCTGTGTTCCATCGGTATAGCCGAGCGGAAAGGTAACGCCTTTTTTGTAAAAATCCAGTATATAGAGGCCCAATTCGGCGACTGCCTCCCCTTCAAGACCGACAAATCGCAGTTGATCGGCAATTTTGAGGCCGTGTAAAATAACCGGAACCGTTACGGGTAATTGTCCACCCCGTTGCAGAATTTTCATCTTTTCCTCTGCGAAGAGCCGCCATGTCTTGTCGCTTTCGTTGCTATTGGCGATTGCATAAAAATCAGCCGCGGTTCGATTCACGTAAAGGGGCCAGTACATTTCCACAAGCCGGCTCTGCAAATCCGGCCTGGAAATTTTGAGATTCTTGAGAGTACCGATCACTTCTTCGGCCACGATACGACCCGACTCTTTCACATCCGCCCAGGTTCCGAGACGCCACTCGTCCTCGCCTTCTCCAATAACGCGGGATTTGGCATCCCCTCCGCATCCCTGCAGAAAAAGGCTGCACTCATAACCGAGAAAATCGTCCAATATCTCGGTGGCGGGTCCGGGAAAATCCGCTGAAAATTCAAATTCATGTGTTGTGGAAGGATGACAGGAGACGGAGAACAACAGACAAACCGGTTTTGCGTCATTATCTCGTAACAGGCATATGGGTAAACTGTTGCACACCGGACCTTGCGGATTGGGTTTGAGGCTTTCTTCCACCGTGTTATCTTTCCGTTTCCGCCGGCGATTCATCGGCAAAGAGGTTTTTGCCATCGTTGCAGAGATCGTAACGGATCGCAGGTTTTGACATGCCTGAGCGATGCACCTGATAATTTTTTCCTGTAGATTTTGCAGATACAGCTCATCCGGTGGTGGATCGTATATCCAGCGGTCAACTTTGGGGCCGGCATGGGTATGGGAAGTATTGATGAGAATCTGAGCCGGTGTCATATCCATCTCTCTGCCGATAGCGCCTTTTAAACGATCGACCTCTTCCCGGGCCAGAAAAAGCAGGTCCAGTGCAAGAATGACTGCTTTTTGCTCTGCCTGCTGCAGGTAAAGCGCACGGGCAAACAGAGGATCATGGACACCGGTTGCGGCTTTTTCTCTGTCCCGTTGACCAAAGCCGCTCATTCGTAACCCTGCGGCCGGGGTGATATCGATTTTATAAAATCCGGCCTTCATATCTGTTCCTCTATGTGATGAATTTTTCTATTCCTCAAAGAATGATCAGTTCTTCTGGTCGACAATTTTGCCCGCAACCTGGGTCACCGGCGCAACCCAGATCTCTTCGCTTTTTCGCTGTAGATAATCCAGCAACATGGCATAGTCATAACTTCCAACCGTTAACCGTTCCCCGTCTATTTCATGAAAAGTAAGAATTACCCACATTCCGCGGAATGTCAGTTCTTCGACGAGACCGATCATTTCATAACCACTCATTCGCTCGACGGCAATGCTCCACAAACAGGCTAGATCGGCATAATAGGGATGATTTGCAAATCCATATTCACCTCCGGCTCTGGCGGCGAAAAAATGACGGGCGACGAGCGGCACATAACTCTTTCTGCGTTCGCCTTTACCGACAAAAGTACAATAGCAGGGATAGGCGAAACTCCAATGCTTCTGGTGCGGTACCAGGCGGCATAACCGCTCCTGAGCGGTCAATATATCCGTTTCGATATCCTCAAAAGTGATATCTTCAAGTCCGCCCGACCGATTTTGTATATTATTGGAACATGCATGGCCACAGGTGTGATTTCCAATTTCATGACCGGCAACAGCAACATGCCCCCAGGCGTGCAGGCGTTTGAGCCAATCCCTGCCGCCAGGATTCAAATAAAACGTTGCTGCCAGTCCCCGCTCATCCAGGCGCGGCACAGCTTTCATCAGTTGATTTTCGGTGCCGTCATCAAACGTGAGGCTACATGCTCCGCGAAAAGGATACCAAAATTCTCTCAGGTTCATAATATTGATTTTCCAGGTTGGTAAGGATTACGATTCCAGCAACTCTTTTCTGTTGTCATAAATTTTGCTGATTGCATCGGTTAAAAGTGAAATGCGTTCCTGCGGACATCCAAATATATGCCAGGTTGTCAATACCGCTCTGTTTTTCCACAGATCATCAGCAACGGGCAACTCCCATCGTTTTGGATCAATGGCTTTTATATATTCTTTGCTCAGCTGGTGCCGTTTTTTGCTATGGGGATAATAGACCTCGCTATGGGAAAGTGGCGTATAGACGGTATGAAAATCAATTCCCAGTTCTGCGCTCAATGCCTGACGGAAACGTCGACAGTCCAATCCGTCATATGCGTTTTTGTCATATAAAAACACAAAGGCATAGCTGCACTGCCTGGTTATTTTATCCCGGCGTTTCAGCGGTGCGACGCCGGGTGCGTCTGCAATGGCGTTATCAAGAGCAACGCCGATATCGTCTATTCGCCGGCAATTTGCTTTAAGGGAAAGGAGCTGGCCTCGCAACACAGCGGCTTGAAAGCTGGTCATGCGATAATTGCCGCTGTGTACCTGAAAACCGCGAAACTCGCGTCCGCAACTGCGCTGGCTCACCACCTTCCAATAGAGCTCTTCTTCCTGCATCAGTAATGACCCGCCTTCACCGGCGGTCATCAATTTTGATTGTTGAAAACTAAAAGAGCCAAAGCGGCCTATGGTTCCCACACCTTTTGAATCCCATTGTGACCCATGTGTATGGGCACAGTCCTCGATAATCGCGAGATCATGCTGACGCGCTATGCGTGTAATCTCATCCATATTAGCCAGCCGGTGATAAAGGTGAACAGGAATAATCGCTCTGGTTTGCGGTGTAATCATCGCCTCGATCTTGACAGGATCGATGCAAAGGGTATCGGGCTCGACATCCACCAGCAGAGGTGTCGCATTAACATCACACACCGTACTGGCGGTGGCCTGCCAGGTCAGGCCGGGCACAATAACCTCATCGCCCGCTCCGATATCGAGCGTTTCCAGAGCAATTTGAAGGGTATGGGTTCCGTTGGTAAGGAGAGCACAATGTTTCGAATCACAAAACTCTGCCCACTCTTGTTCAAACCGGGAGGCCATAGATTCCTGCTCCGGCCAGTCATCCCAATGGCCGCTGTCATAGGCTTGCAAAAGATATTCACGCTCGGCCTGTTTATGGCTTGCCAGTGTGCTTTTCGCAATAATGTTTTGGGTGATGGGAGCGCCGCCGAATAGAGCAAGTTTACTCATGCATCAATCCTTTCTCAATAGAACTATCATGACATAACCTCATTTCCAATCTCATCGATATGCTGAATTGCAGCTGCGATCAATTTTGTCGACAGGACGGCATTTTGAAGATTCACTTTATCAGCCGTATCTTCCGGCGTATGATAGGTCGGATTTTGATACGGATAACTGCCGATTGCC
>CAZSOP010000129.1:0-9771 GCA_964608385.1 uncultured Cytophagia bacterium | reverse complement strand
GGAATGGGTGGACAAGGGTGTGGTAGATGAATGCGTTGCCGACCACTATCCCTTTACGCCTCCGGCTGCATATGAAATCTGTGGTTTTTCCCGTAAAGCAGACCCTGTGGTACTGTCGCAAAATGATTACAATAATATCAATATCATCGATATCTCCAGACTTTATCAGAGGAATGCGCTCCGACTGATCCGGCATGATCCGATACATTATCTGAAAAACTGCACATACGCTTTTATCAGGTTTACCCGTCCATCAAGTCAATTCAAACATCTCGGTAACAACCGGGAAAAAATTCATTTTCTTGATTATCTCTATGCGGATATCTTGCAGGGACAATTCATTACATCACGATTAAGAGGTATTCCTTTCGGTCCGGTATTGCTCCTGCTTTTACCCACCGGAATGCTTTTTTTTCTCATCCTCTTGTTAAAAACCAGGCATACGGCAAAAAGCTGGACTAAAACCATCAACACGGAGGCTCCCCTGTTATTTGTTGTCTGCCTCGTGATTTACACCATCCTGGTTGGTTCTATGCTCGAATACGGCGAAAACGACCGGTTCAAATTTCTCATAGAAATGCCGTTATGGTGCTTTTTACTCTCGCTGCCCTATATTTACAACCGATACACCCGCCTTTTAAGAACACCAGATTCCGTTCCAAATCAAAATTAAGTTTTGCATATTGGCTTTATTCGGTTATATTTATAGATATTTAATTGGATTGAACCCTAAGGAAAAAAAGATGTCGGAATTTTTATATATCGGCGAAACCGCAGCGCTGACAGCTGCATTTTTATGGGGCGGATCTACTCTGGTGTTTGAACATACCGGAAAAAAAATGGGATCATTTACGACCAATCTTCTTCGAATAATGATTGGTCTGATCTTGATGTGTCTTGTTTTATATATTCAAAAAGGATATATCTTCCCCTTACAGGCCAGCAAAGAACAGATGTTTTGGCTGGGACTATCCGGTATTGTCGGATTGGCAATTGGTGATGGTGCCTTGTATGTAAGCCTTGTCATTATCGGACCACGACTGGCAACGCTCTTATTATCCCTTGCACCTCCCATTACAGTGGTTCTGGCCTGGATTTTCATCGACGAAAAACTGGGGCCGCTGGCGATTACAGGCATTATTCTTACCGTTGCCGGGATTATCTGGGTGGTGAATGAAAAAAACGTTCCGGAACAGTTTTCCGGCTCAAAAATTAAGGGGATACTCTTTGGAATCCTGGCAGCTGCCGGACAGGCAACAGGGGTTTTACTGGTTAAATATGGATTTCAACAGGAGCTTGATGCGCTTTCTGCGACTATTTTACGCATGCTGCCGGCGACTCTATTCTTGCTGATTATTGCATTACTTCGCGGGCGGCTGGTCAGGATTTTTCGGGCGGTCAACAATCGCCGGGATGCATTGCTCATCTTCTTTGGAAGCATAATCGGTCCGTTTCTCGGGGTATGGCTCTCGATCGTAGCGGTCAAACACACAGAAGCCGGTGTGGCGGCAACCTTGCTGGCAACCGTTCCCATCACCGTTATTCCTTTGGTCATCATCATCAAAAAATTCAGACCCTCTCCAAGAGCAATTCTGGGAGCGATGGTTGCAGTAGCGGGAGTGGCGTTGATCTTTTTGCGCCAATAATCAAGCCGCAAAAGCAAAGCTCTTGCGGCTTTCAGTCAAAGGTCGTTTCCGGATAAAAAATTTGGTATTTCTATACTAGAGCAAGGAAAAGGCAACCGTAACACCGGCCATAACGATCGCGACCATGCTCATCAATTTGATAAGAATATTCAGGCTCGGACCGGAAGTGTCTTTAAAGGGGTCGCCCACGGTATCGCCGACAATAGCTGCCTTGTGGGCATCGGATCCTTTGCCGCCAAGATTACCCTCTTCAATATATTTCTTGGCATTGTCCCATGCACCGCCGGCATTGGCCATAAAGATCGCCAAAACAAAGCCGGTTCCCAAGCCGCCGACGAGCAGGCCCATAACACCGGAAACGCCCAAAACGATACCGGTCAATATGGGGATAATAATCGCCAGCAACGAAGGCAGCATCATCTCTTTTTGAGCGCCGCGTGTGGATATTTCAACACAGGTTGCATAATCCGGTTCGGTTTTACCTTCAAGTATTCCGGCGATTTCACGGAATTGGCGGCGCACTTCATCGACCATTTTGGCGGCAGCGCGTCCCACGGCCTGCATGGTCAGTCCACAGAATAAAAACGCCATCATGGAACCGATAAAAACACCCACCAGAACCTTGGGATTCATCAGGGTGACGTTATAATAGGACATAAAATCGTAAAGTTCGGCTTGAGCTGTATTCACCAGGGTGCCGTCGGCGAGCTCTAGTGTTGTTTTTCCGATTCGGACCAAACCGATTTTTAATTCTTCGATGTAAGAGGCGAGTAACGCCAGAGCGGTCAGTGCTGCAGAGCCAATGGCAAATCCTTTACCAGTCGCCGCCGTTGTATTGCCCAGTGCATCCAAAGCGTCGGTACGGTTTCGAACCGTCTCTCCGAGTCCGCTCATCTCGGCATTACCGCCGGCATTGTCGGCGATAGGTCCGTAGGCATCTGTGGCCAGGGTTATGCCCAGCGTGGAGAGCATCCCCACTGCAGCAATACCAATTCCATAGAGCCCCATACTCACATTTTGCAGTTGCCATTCAGCAGCGAAAAGATAAGACAGCAACATACCGGTTACGATAGACAGTACGGGAATCGTAGTAGAAAGCATTCCGGTACCCAGACCGGAAATAATGAGCGTGGCCGGGCCGGTTTCTGAACTCTCAGCGATTCGACGAGTAGGCGGAAAAGAGTGAGAGGTAAAATACTCGGTTGCCTTGCCGATGACGATGCCGGTAATCAACCCGACGACAATGGAAAGGGTAAATCCGAATGCATTGGGCAAACCCAGCAGATGCATGATCACAAAAGCGAAAACAACGATCAGCACAGAACTGAGGTTGACGCCACGGGACAGAGCCTTGAGGAGATCGCGCTGGCCGGCATCTTCCCTGGTTCGAACAGAGTAAATACCGAGAATGGAGAGAATGGTACCCACCGCGCCGATCAGCATGGGAGCGATAACGCCTTTAAACTGTACTTCAACACCTAATTTCAAAAAGGCGGCTGCGCCAAGCGCGGCGGTAGCCAAAATAGAACCGGCATAAGATTCATAAAGGTCGGCGCCCATACCAGCGACATCGCCGACATTATCACCGACGTTATCCGCGATGGTTGCCGGATTGCGCGGATCGTCTTCCGGTATATTGGCTTCGATTTTTCCCACCAGGTCCGCGCCGACATCAGCAGCCTTTGTATAAATACCGCCTCCGACACGGGCAAAAAGAGCCTGGGTAGAAGCACCCATTCCGAATGTCAGCATAGTAGTGGTAATGATCACCAGATTATGGGTACTGTTCGCAGCGGGATAGACAAGGTTCAAGGCATAGAACCAGATTGAAATATCGAGCAGTGCCAGGCCGACGACAACAAGTCCCATCACCGCTCCGCTGCGGAAGGCGATTTGCAGTCCGGCATTTAACGAGTTTCTTGCGGCATTCGTCGTTCTGGCGGAAGCATAGGTAGCGGTTTTCATGCCGAAGAAACCGGCCAATCCCGAGAAAAAACCGCCCGTTAAAAAAGCAAAAGGTACCCACGGGTTTTGCAAATTAAAACCATAGGCCATCAATGAAAAGAGGCCGGTCAAAACGATGAAAACAATTGTTACCACTTTATACTGCTGTCGCAAATAAGCCATGGCGCCCTTGCGAACGTGAGCTGCAATCGTGGCCATTCTTTCGGTTCCTTCACTTTCCTTCATCATTTGGCGAAAGAATAAATAGGCAAATGCCAGCGCCAAAACAGAAGCAATAGGAACAATCCAAAACAGTCCATTAAGCATGTCGTGTTCTCCGTTTAATTTACTTTAGGTTTATATATTCGTATTAATGTATACACATCTTCGACGGTCAATATCATTCTGATCAAACTCGCCCACACCGATTTAAAAAATAAAAGGATAAAGAGAGATGAACTCTATATGAGACGAGTATTTTGGAAACAAAATTGAACCAATTCAGACAGAACTACTAATGTACATTATTTTTCAATTAATGTCAATATCAATTCAAAAAAGTTTGTAAAAATAACTCAGGATGTTTTATCCGCATCTTTGTTGATGAGAGATTTTTGCGCCCGCACGAGAAAGAGGCTGCCAATGACCAGCCCGATGCCGGCAATCCACTGCACAGTGGTAAGGCGTTCAGTAAAGAGGAAAAATGAAAAAAATGCGGTTATAAAAGCAGAGAGCAAATTGCTGGTCGATGCAATGGCAACCCCGATTCGTTTAACCGCCACATAAAACAGCGTATGAGCACCGGTAATGCCGATCAGGCCGGAAAGGAGAATAAGGAGCTGGACCGAACCCGGTGCTTTGAGCGCCTCCCGGGGATTTCCGAAAAGGAACATAACCAGGAGCAAACCAACAGCGGTATAGGATGAGATAACACCAAAGGCGGTTCGCGAATCGATTTCAGACATGTATTTACGTACGGATACCTGATATCCAGCCCAGAAAATGCCGGTAAAAAAGACCAAAATAATTCCCGCCAAAAATGTAGAGGTATCCTCCGCCTTGATCTTTCCGAAAAAAGACATAAAAATAAAACCGGTAACCACCAATATGAATCCGGTCCAGAAAACCGGATTTTTAATCAGCCGTCGTTCATCATAAAAAAGCACGAATGAGCTCAGCACCGCCCATAAAATGGAAATTCTGACCAAAAAGGCCATCAGGCCGGGATCGATATAATAGGGCGTCCACGCCCACAAAACCTGACCAACAAAATTGATGGCAGCCGGTACAATGGCTGCCTGGAAAATTTTACGCCGCAAACGCCCTTTACGCCATTCATGTAAAATCCAGGGAAGCAGAATGATCGCAGCAAACGGATAGCGAATCCCATTCGATGTCCAGCCATCTATATAGCCCGTAAAATATTTTAAAAAGAGCGGTACTGCACTCCAGCACACTATAGCGCCAAATAATGCTGTGGTCGCTCTGGGATCAATGTGCCGCATTACATATCTTTCTGCTACTTTGGGTGCGCAGCTGATCTACGGAGGGAGTTTATGATTTTATGTTGAGGTAATGGACGATATCCAGAATTATTCAACTCCGCGTATTTTTTGCATAAACTGGTGACGTAAATAGAGGTCCGGATTTTCGGTCCGTTTAAATGACACCTGGCCTTTAAAATCCTCAAGTGATTCAAAATCATGCGTCTTCATCCAGGATGCAAACTGTTCGTTAAGAGTTGAAAGGGTTCGCACCCCCTTTTTATAGAGGACCGACGCGACCTGAACAGCCGAAGCGCCCGCCAGAATCATTTTGGCAACGCCTTCCGCGTCGTGTACACCGGTGGTGGCGGCGAGGTCACATGAGATTTTACCGAATAAAAGCGCAACCCATCGCAAGCTGTTGTGGTAATCATTTGCAGTGGTAAATTGAAAAGTTGTGGCCGGCTTTAGTTTTTTAACATCAATATCAGGATCCGTAAAGCGGTTGAACAGAACCAGGCCTCCGGCACCTGCCTCACAGAGTTGATGAGCCATGTTGGCAAGAGAAGCAAAGTAAGGAGCTATTTTCATGGCAATGGGTAAATGGGTGTTTTCCCGAACGCCACCAACGATCTCAATGTACCGCTCTTCGACTTGCTGCGAAGTGGTTTCAATATCCGCAGGCATTGAATAGACATTGAGCTCAATGGCATCAGCACCCGAATTTTGCAACTGTTTGGCATAGCTCGGCCACCTCTCTGAGGAAACGCAATTCACGCTGGCGATAACAGGGATATCCACACGCTTTTTAGCCTCTTCGATGGTTCGGCAATATTCTCTGGGGCCGTACTGTAACTCGAGCTCGGAACGCAAATAATCATACGCCTCGGTATGATATCCGGTACTGCCTTCAATTTCATAATCCTGCTGCGCTAAAACCTCTTCAAACAGACTTTTTAAAACCACAGCCCCTGCGCCTGCATCTTCACAAGCTTTTACATCATCAGCAGACTTGCTCAAGCCGCTGCTCGCCACAATAACCGGACTTTTCAATTCCAATCCCAACCAAGTCGTTTTCAGATCTGGCATTCACGAGCTCCTTATGTTCCACCTTTAAAATCATAAAATTTAAATATATCAAGATAAAATTCTTTGCGACGAAAATCAACAACTTTCTTTTTGCAGATAAAACATAAAGATACCGCTGGCCACGGCAACGTTGAGTGAATCGATGCCGCTATTGATGGGAATCATCACTTTACGATCGCATTGCGCCAGCCATTGTTGACCAAGGCCCTGTGCTTCATTTCCCAATAAAAGGGCCCATTTCTCCGGCACAGATAACCCGCCAAGTGGAGCAGCATCCTCTGCAATAACACTGCCCAGAATAACGATACCCCGTGATTTTAAATCGCCAATATCCCGGAAGAGATCTGCCGAACGTATGATCGTCAGTTTAAGCGCTGCGCCCATACTGGCCCGCAACGATCTTCGGCTAAAAGGATCAGCGCATTTTGGGCCGATGAGCAAGGCATCGACGCCAAATGCAGCTGCATTTCTTATAATGACGCCCAGATTTTCAACATCATTGATTTCAGGACAAACCACCAGGCGATACAAAGGAGCTTTCCATTGTTGCAGGAAAATATCCGCCTTGCGTTTTCCAAGTGCCAGAACCCCTCTGTGATATTTAAATCCGACAACTCTGGAAATCAATGCCTCTGAGACGAGATAGACTTTTATTTGAGATGGAATAAAGTCCAATCCGTCAGCCCGTTCTGGTGTCGAAAGAACAGAGTGCACCTCAAAATCGCTTTGCACCAGTCTTTTAACCAGATGCTGCCCCTCAACAAGGAAAAGTTGATGTTCTTTATAGAGCCGTTTTTCTTTGATGTCTTTATATAAACATAATCTTGGATCTTTATAAGAAAAAATAGTATCCGTTTTCATGCTGCATGTATCTTTCTTTTGTTGCTTTAGGTTTTGTCTTTTTGTTTGTTCAGCATAAAATCCCGCGTATTCGCAAGTCCCGGAACCATAATAATCGGATGCCCGTCTTTACCCACTTTAATATCAGCTGGATAGACAAAGGAACAATCCATGCTTTGACATGTGGAATCGAATCGAGTTTTTTGAATTTCGCTTTCATCTGATAGAGATGTGAGATCGGGCTTTGAAAAAGTCCGTGAACCAAAATAAAGAGAGTCGTCTCCGATATCGGCCATAAACTTTGTATCTAATGTCCCTTCAGGATTTACACGTGCGACTTTTTGCAGTTGAAGGATAGGTGCGAACTGACCGAAATAATCCTGTGTGTATGGTGTTCGAATCCAGATATAACGATCATCGCTCTTATCACCTTCCACAGCCCAGCCGCTTAAATTCCAATCGATCTTACCAATGGTGGTCGCTGTACAGAAACGCGGGATTGCCCGATCAGAAAGATAAGCTCTGAGGTAGGAAGCAAGGTCGAGTGCTGTGGAGATTGGTGCGACATAACGGCGATTATCTTTAATTGGACTACAGGGCAGGTAAAGATAATGCATTTCCGCTCCTGCTCCCCTTAATTTTTCATATAATTCGACAAGTACTTTTCCCTTATCATTACAATCTTTTAGCAACGGGGTCTGCACATAAACGGCAATACCATGTTGTGTCAGCTCTGTAATAATATCCAGACCTTCAATGGATATCTCATCAGGATGAATAAAATGAGTTGCCACCTCCAGGCGTTTACCCCGGCTTTCGCATTCCAGACTTTTTCGTTTCAAATAGTTCAACCAAAATGAATTGTTCTATTCTCGAGATCCGCAAGTGAAACCATCTTTTTTTCTTTCGAGTTTTTAAACTCTATTTGAAGAAACTCCTTCTCAGAATTCATATCTCTCTCCCCTCTGTAAAATTCTCTTCATACAATTTATATCTATTGCCATCAGCGTTATAGATTTTACAGGATTTAGAATTAATAGAGCTTAAAAGACCCAAGTGCTATTGATAAAGGCGACAGGATGACCCGTTCAGGAAAATTATGAGCGCACCTCAGAACGCGCCAGTTTAAAAAAAACAAAACAATTCTTCTGAAGAACCCGAGTGAAACCGCATCAGATATTCTGATACTGTAAAAAAGCTTCATAAAGGGCGATGACGTTATTTAGCGGCGTTTCCGGCATGTACACGGTCAAAGAGACGCTTGTAGGCATCCCGGTAATATTTGCGCCAATCATCCGGCTGTATCGACAATCCCCGTTGGGTACCCCAGTCGTCAAAAAAAAATACCGCATCCACCCCCTGGCGAGTCATTGATCGATGACTGCCAAATGATGCCCTACAAGGCGATCCCGCAAATCGAAAAAATCACTTTGGTGGAGATAGGCATCCATCAGCATGTTTGAAAATCCCCTCAACATCCACAAACGTTCAAAAAGTGTAAACCAGATCGATGCCCGGGCATATCGGCCGCAACGCTCCTGCAAAGCAATCTCTGCAGGCCTGAACCGCTCTGTCGAAGCCTGATCCGGAAAGCTGAACGCCTGCAACGCTATGTATCCGTCGCTCAATGGATAACTCACCGGACGGGCACCGTGCCCATCATCCTCCCACCCTGTCCCCCATTCATCATGCCATTGACGGAGCTGTTGATCTTTGTTTAAATCAAGATAATAGATCGCCACATCAAGATCGTCGAGCAAATCCGTTCTGAACTGACTCTTGAGATCAAGACAGTAGCGGCGCTTCCCCTCATCCTTATCAACCAGCCAATCAAGATCAACGTCAAGGATGGCGGGTATGTATGCCGGACCGCTAAATTCTATAGCACGGGTAAAATTTTCGATACCTGATATCATCCAATATTCCTATTGCACCCGAGAATGCCTACAAGTGCGGAATCATTGTCCCAATGGATTTGATTTCGCGACTCGATACAATTTTAAGCGCTACAATCGAGAACGAGTAAAAATGTACAACAAAATCAAAATCCATGCAAACAATTCTTGATAAAAAAAAGAGAAAGATAAAAATAGAGGAAAGCAAAAGAAAAAAACAAAACAGAACCGCCTGATGTTGAGAACGCGCGACTCCGATGTACCGGAAAACAAAAGATAGCATAAAGAACAAAAGAAACGAAGAGGTCCCGATTCACTGATAAGATGCACTCCCGTTTTTTCGGAGGGTTATTTAAAGACGGTAACCTCCCTTTCGATGGTGAGTTTTCTTGGCGTTGCGACTTGCCGGGCTTTGGGCAGCCACTCTTTTGCCGGTGAATAATCGGGATTGATTTCCATTCCCATATCCATTTCAGCGCAATATGGTAATTTTACTGCTCTCTATCAGACCGTCCTCTTTCATGATTAAAAAGTATAATCCTGACGGCAGAGGCATCCCCAGTTCATTTCCTTCTATCTCAAGGCCATGCATAACGGCCCCGGTTTTAAGCCGACTCTGTTGTAAAAATTAGTATTTTTTTACTAAAATTCGGTCGATTTCGAGTGCCCGGGGATGAAAAATTTTGATCCGGCGTATTTTTCCCGGATGAAGATCAAAGTAATTATCCGTAAAAACAACCTGCGGCTCCGGATATTGAAAATAAAAAAAATAGACAAATTTTTCAGGTTCTTCCGAATAATGAGTACTTTTTTAACCAGTAGAGTAGGAAAGGGGATGCACTATTTGCATCCGCCTTTCCCCTCATCGAACCG
>CAZSOP010000128.1:0-9783 GCA_964608385.1 uncultured Cytophagia bacterium | reverse complement strand
GCCAGTCATTTATGATCGTATCAAACTGAATACCCGGGTCTCCGCATATATGAGCGGCATCAGCCATCAGTTTTAATAAATGTCTGGCTTTATGGGTATCCATGATCTGTTTATCCACCACGGCGCGGGTATGCCAGTCCCGGTCTTCCAGAACAGCTTGCATAAATTCATTCGTTACTCTGACGGAATTATTGGAATTCTGAAAAAAGACAGAATTATAGGCTTCGCCACCAAATGAACCGTCATAACCGACGTCGATCAGTTTCCAGGCTTTTTGTTCTTCATGTGCCTTGCATTGGATAAACTCTTCTATATCCGGATGGTCAATATCCAGAATCACCATTTTTGCCGCGCGGCGGGTTTTGCCGCCGGATTTAATTACACCCGCAAAAGAATCGAATCCTTTCATAAAGGATACCGGACCGGATGCAAGCCCACCGCTTGAGAGGTGCTCTTTTGAAGAGCGCAAAGTGGAAAAATTCGTGCCTGTTCCCGATCCGAATTTAAAAAGCAAACCTTCGGTTTTCGCCAGATCCATAATCGCACCCATATCATCCTTAACCGAGTTTATGAAACAGGCGGAGCATTGCGGCTTTTGTTCAATACCAAGGTTAAACCAGACGGGACTATTGAATGCGCCTTTTTGATTGACCAGGAGATGTTTAAGCTCTGCTGCAAATGTTTCTGCATCGGCTGTTGTATTAAAATAGTCGGCTTGTTTGCCCCATTTTTTCAAGGTCTCCACAACTCTGTTGATCAGAGTTTTTACGCTTTTTTCCTTTTTACTTTCATCTTCCGGCAAATGGAAATATTTGGATGCAACAATGTTCAGAGCGGTTTGAGACCAGGATTTTGGAACGATTATATTATCCAGCTCAAACAACACCTTGCCTTTATCATTGGTTATGGATGCCTTGCGGGTTTCCCATTCAATTTGGTCAAAGGGATCGACATCGGGTTGGGTAAAATAACGCGGGATTTTCAATTTTTCTGTGGATTGTTTGACATCGTCATTATTATAAAGCAATAGTTGATCGCTGCCATCTAATGTCTTCATAGTGCCCTCATGAAACCTTTTGCCAAAGGTTTGGTTTTTGTTTACAGGTTCTGAAATTTACATTCGCCCTTCCCCGAGGGAGGCCTTGTGTCTTTTAAAATTTAAAATATGTTTTGCAAAAATCAAGCAAAATATCCATATTTTGTATGTTTCTTGCTAAATGCGTCAATTTATTGTGTGCTGGATATCTTTTTGTCTTTAAAAGATTAAAAATGTCTTGATTTGAGAATGGATTATGGTTATATTTAATCGTCAAAAACAATGCATATCGACGCCTGGCCCTAAAAGTACGCTTTTAGGGCTGTTTTATATTGTTTTAATTTGAAGAATTGAATTGTTTTTAAAGGTGGTGCTTTTTGGCAACGAACAAGAATGCCGAAGATATAAAGTTTATGAAAAAAGCCTTAAAGCTGTCGGCTAAGGGGAGAGGATACGTTCATCCCAATCCAATGGTGGGAGCTGTAATCGTCAAAAATGGTGAGATCATCGGTGAGGGATATCATGAGAAATTCGGTCAGGCGCACGCAGAAATAAATGCGATTGCTGATGCCGGAGATGACGCAGCAGGAAGCACATTATATGTAACGCTTGAACCCTGCGTTCATCATGGTAAAACCCCTCCGTGTGTGGAGGCTGTTTTACAGACTGGAATTGCCCGCGTGGTGGTTGGTATGGTCGATCCCAATCCCCAGGTCATGGGCAAGGGAATAAATTACATGCGCACAAAAGGAATCGAGGTAACGGCAAATGTCCTCGAGAATGAGTGTAAAGAACTGAATTTCGGCTATATTAAATTTATTACCACCGGTAAACCCTTTCTTACCCTCAAGGTTGCTCAAACTCTTGATGGGCGAATTGCTACCAGTACAGGACATTCGAAATGGGTCACCAGCCGGAGCTCCAGACATGCAGCTCACCAGATCAGAGCCCGACATAATGCCATTATGATCGGTATCGGTACCCTCTTAACAGATGATCCGCTATTGACTGTTCGCTATGCGAACGGCATCTCGCCCATAAGAATTATTCTGGATAGTAAATTACGCGTTCCGCTTGATGCCAAATTACTGATATCCGATGAACTGGCCCCGAAAACAATTTTTATATGTACCGAACAGGCTTCAAAAGAAAAAATTACCCGTATTGAAGAAAAAGGCGCTACCGTTGAAATTCTTCCCCATGATGAAAAAGGCTGGGTGACCTGGGAAGCGCTCTTGGAATATTTGAAAACCCTTGGCATTACCTCTGTGCTTATTGAAGGAGGAAATACGGTTCAAACCAGCTGTATGCGAAGTGGACACGCCGACCGCATTGTTGTCTTTATAGCGCCTAAAATTCTCGGAAGTGGCATAGACGCAATCGGTGATCTGGGTATCCGCAATATCAATTCCGCCATTCAACTGGTGAATGTTAAGATCAGAAGAATAAAAGAAGATCTACTCTTTATCGCAGACTTTGAAAAGTAAAGCCATGTTTACCGGTCTTGTTGAAGAAATTGGATTAATCAAAACTGTTGTTAGCCAAAACCAGGGTAAACAACTCACTCTATATGCAAAAAAGGTATGCCGTGACTTTGAAATCGGGGACAGTGTGGCGGTGAACGGGGTCTGTTTAACTGCAATTTCGGTTTCTGATTCCGAGTTCACCGTGGAGGCTGTGGAGGAAACCCTTCATCGAACCAATCTCGAAAAACTCATTCCGGGTTCGCTGGTTAATCTTGAACGAGCTCTGAGAACCGGTGACAGACTCGGTGGACATTTTGTACAGGGACATGTAGATGGTATGGGTAAAATTATGGAGGTTCAAAATCGTCAACCGGGTTTATGGCTTGTGCTCGATATCCCCGGGGAACTCGTGCCCTTTTGCGTTGAAAAAGGATCTATTGCCCTCGATGGTGTCAGCCTGACCATTGCCGATATTCATGGCTCCAGAATTTCTGTAGCTGTGATCCCCCATACGGCAGCAACAACAATTATTGGAAATAAAAAGACCGGAGATTCGATTAATATAGAGGTAGACCTTCTTGGTAAATATGTTTATAAATTGATAAAGAAAGAAGAGCCGGAAACAAATCTAACGATCGACAAGTTAAACAAATTGGGTTTTGAATAAACAGAAAGGTGGATAGGGAAACGAAAAATAGAGTATTTAACACAATTGAAGACGCGATTCGCGCTCTGCAAAACGGAGAAATCATCATTGTTGTGGATGATGAAGATCGGGAGAACGAGGGCGATTTTATCATGTTGGCAGAAAAAGCGACCCCGGCCAAAATCAATTTTATGGCCAAAGAGGGCAGAGGTCTCATCTGTATCGCGATGACGCCGGAGCGCGCTAAAGAGCTCGATATCCAGCCTATGGTGTCTCAAAATTCCGGCTTGATGGGAACCGCTTTTACCGTTTCCGTCGATTATTGCAAAGGCGGTGTAACCACCGGCATCTCCGCCAATGACCGTACCAAAACCATACGCGCGCTTGCAGATTCAAATTCAACGGCTTCTGATTTCGGCAAACCGGGGCATGTATTTCCAATACTCGCTGCACCGGGCGGTGTGTTACGGCGATCCGGACATACTGAATCAGTCGTCGATCTCGCTCTCCTCGCTCAGGCAAAACCGGCAGGTGTCCTGTGCGAAATCATGGATGAAGATGGTACCATGGCCCGCACCCCGAGATTGAAGGAAATCGCAGCAAAATTTAATCTGAAAATGATCACCGTTCGCGATATTATTGAATATCGGCGCCGCAAAGAGAAACTGGTAGAGCTTTATGCGACATCGAAACTTCCAACAAAGTATGGCGAGTTTAATCTCTATGTCTATAAAAGCGATGTCGATACACAGTATCATGTTGCTTTGGTCAAGGGAAATATAAAAGGCGATCACTCCTCCCTGGTCCGCGTGCACTCGGAATGTCTCACCGGAGATGTCTTCGGTTCCCTGCGCTGTGACTGTGGAGATCAGATGCATAAAGCACTCGAAATGATCGGACAGGCGAAACAAGGTGTTTTTCTCTATATGAGACAAGAAGGCAGGGGTATAGGTCTGCCCGATAAAATCCGTGCCTACCATCTTCAAGATCATGGCAAGGATACGGTCGACGCCAATGTTGAGCTGGGATTTAAACCCGATCTTCGCGATTATGGTATCGGTGCACAAATATTATATGATCTGGGTGTGCGAAAAATAGATTTGCTTACAAACAATCCCAAAAAAGAAGTCGGGCTGGCCGGATATGGACTCGAGATCAAGGAGCGAATTCCAATCGAAACTCAGCCCAATTCCTGTAATTTAAAATATCTGGAGACAAAGCGAGATCGTCTCGGGCACCTTATATTATTAAAAGATAAAAAAATAGGTGATTCAAATGGTAAAAACGATTCAGGGACAACTAAGCGTCAAAAACAAACGTTTCGGCATCGTCGTGAGTCGATTTAATGAACTCATTTGCAAAAAATTATTAGAGGGGGCGCTGGATTGTTTCGAGCGCCATGGGGCTGATATGACCAAGGTCGATATTGCCTGGGTTCCCGGCTCGTTTGAAATTCCCATCGCTGCCAAACGACTCGCTGTTTCAAAACGCTATGATGCCGTTATTTGTCTCGGAGCAGTGATTCGCGGTGCAACACCCCATTTCGAATATATCGCTGCAGAAGTGACCAAAGGGATCGCGCAGACGAGTCTGGAAAGTGGAATTCCGGTCTCTTACGGCGTTATAACTCCGGATACTCTGGAACAGGCTATTGAACGCGCCGGAACCAAAAACGGCAATAAGGGATGGGACGCTGCTCTTAGCGCTATTGAAATGACAGACCTTTTTGATAAATTGCCACTCAAAGAATAAGCGGAAAAACGAATGAACCGTTCTCTCATTTTCATCTCTATCTGCATTTGCTTTTATCAGATCTTGTTTGCTGATGTCGGACAATGGAGAACCTATACCAATGCCAAAGATATAAGACAGATCGCCGTAGATGAAGAAACCGTCTGGTGTGCAACCAATGGCGGACTGGTCGCTTATGATCTCGTAGAGTACAGTAGCACCAAATACACCAACACAGAAGGGCTACTGAGCAATGACCTGGTCGCAATTGAAATCGATCGATACAATCGCGTCTGGATTGCTTCTTCAGAAGGACATTTGATGTGTCTGGAACCCGAAAGCGGTGAATTCAAAATTAAAAATGATTTTGTCGGTTTTGTTGTCCGCGATCTCTATGCATACGGCGATTCCATTTTTATTGCTCTCAATATCGGAACCAGCCTCTATGATATATCAAAATGGGAGGTCAAAGAGACCTGGAAAATAGGAGAATGTAACCGAGTGGTTGTCGATGCTGAGGAACAGATATGGGTAGCCTGTAATGACGGTGTCAAAACCGCTTCTCTTGATTTTCCTAATCTGATGGCACCAAGCGCATGGACCACCTATACCTTCGCTGACGGTCTGCCGTCCAACAATGCGCTTTTCATTTACCCGACGGATTCGAGCTATGTCATGGGTACAGAACGCGGTGTCGTTCGTTTTGATGGTACTAACTGGAGCGATCCCGAGTTTACCGATTTTTTTGTTGTTGACGCCGTCGCTGGAGAACAAGGCCTTTATCTGGCTACATCGGATGGGTTGTACTATACAGAGTCAGGTGGTCTTTGGCGGCGGCTGGGTGAATATCTTCCCAATATAACCGATATCCAGGTTGATCAAGAAGAGACTGTTTGGCTGGGGGTTGGACACCGGGGACTCGCCTATGTTGAAAAAAGTACGGAACAATTTCTTTACCTGGAACCCGATGAACCGCTAAGCAATCAGTTTCAGGACATGGTTTTTGACAAGAGAGGTCATTTATGGGTTGCCTCACCGGGTGTAGCGGGAGGAGGAATTTCTCGCTTTGATGGATCGACGTGGTTGACTTTTTCCAGGACCAATGGTAAATTAAACAGTAATAATTACCAGGCGGTAGCCGTTGACAGTTCAAACCGGGTCTGGGCCGCCAGCTGGGGAGCCGGCGTCGCTATTTTTGATCAATCCGGCAGTGATATAACTATCTCGTTTCTTGACGAAGCGGATGGACAACTTTCAGGGATATCCGGCAGTTCCAGTTATATTGTCACTACCGATGTGAAGGTCGATAAAAGCGGCAATGTCTGGATACTCAACGCTCAGGCAGCCAATCAAAATGTGCTGGCAATGGTAACACCCGATAATCAGTGGCAGTATTTTTCTACAGTGGAGGGGATTCAGTCCTTGTTCGTTCAAACCCTGGAAATGGACACGTATGGTCGGAAATGGATCGGAACTCAGGACCGGGGCATCTCTGTTGTCGATGATAATGGTACACCCATGGATAAATTCGATGATGACCTCTCTCAGGGGCTGAACACCAATGACGGCCTTTTTGATCTTAACGTTCGGTCGATTGCTGAAGATGATGATGGTGTTCTCTGGATCGGCACCCAGGATGGGTTGAATTATTGGTTTGGCGGTCAGGTGGGTAAACGCTATTCCGTTATTAATGATGATATTAACTGTATAGCCATTGATGCGCTTAATAATAAATGGATCGGCACAAAAGGCGGATTGTCGCGCCTGGACGCCGATGAATTTACCTGGGAACACTTTTCAACTTCCAACAGTCCGTTGGTTAATGACAATGTAACCTGTTTTGCTTTCAACAAACAAAACGGTTATGTTTATATCGGAACAACCAATGGTATGTCTGTTTATGAATCTCCTTTTGCACAACCCGCTCAATCCCTTGCGCAGTTAAAGGGGTATCCAAATCCCTTTGTGCTTGATAAAGAAATGAATCGATTTTATATTGAAAAGTTGGCTAGAGATTCAGAAATTCGTATATTTACTCTAGCAGGTAGTTTGGTTCGAAAAATTTCTTCCGAACAAATCTTAGGAGCTCGTGCCTACTGGGATGGTAGAAATGACAAAGGCGATATGGTGTCGTCCGGTGTCTATTTTTACCTGGTCAACACTGCAGATGGAGAGTCCAGGGCAGGCAAGGTCGCAGTGATACATCCATAAGGTCAAGATAGCAATGCTCAAATATCTTTACGCGAAAAATTTCATTCTGATTGATGAAATTGAGATCGATTTCGGCGTTGGCCTGAATATTATTACCGGCGAGACCGGAGCCGGAAAATCGATTTTAATAGGAGCACTGGAAGGGTTGCTCGGAGAACGCTTGAGCAGGGATGTTGTTCGCAATGGCGCCGATAAAGGTATTGTTGAGGGTCATTTTGTTGTTGCAAAAGTATCTGAAATTGACGATTTTTTTAATAGAAATGAACTGGAATGGTATGATGATTCTCTGATACTCAGACGCGAAATCAATGCCAATGGACGCAGCCGTAATTTTATTAACGATTCTCCCGTCACCCTTTCTGTCCTGTCAGAGTTGGGTGACCTCCTTGTTGATTTACACGGACAGCATGAACATCAGTTGCTCTTTCAGGTCAAAAAACATATCGATTATCTGGATGCTTTTGGACAAATACACTCCAATCCCCTAACCGAACAATATAATCGTCTGAACGATATCCTCCGGTCACTCAAAAAGGTGAGAACCAGAGCTGAGGAATTGAAAAAACAACGCGAAATCCTTTCTTACCAGTATAATGAAATTGAGGCGGTTGATCCTCAACCGGAAGAAGAAAAAAACCTGACCAACGAAGAACGCATTTTGGGCAATGCCGAATTACTCGTCGAAAAAACCGACAGACTTTTTAAAAGACTTTATGAGGATGAAGGAGCTGTGTCGGAAATCCTGGCCTCTGCTGAAAAGGACCTGCTGGACCTGCAAAAAATAGACAGATCATTCGAAAAGTTATATGAACAGTGTAATCAGGCTCAGGTTTTGGTTGAAGACCTTTCCCAATCCCTACAACATTATGCGAGAAATGTGACGTTCGATGCCGGCCGATTGGAAGAAATTCGTCAACGAATGGTCACTCTCAACGGACTCAAAAAGAAATACGGTGGTTCTTTGAACACCGTAATTGAAATGGCGAAAAAACTGAAAGCGGAGCTTTATCTTGTCGATAATCTGGATCAAGAGATCGACGAACTGAGCGATCGTTTGCATGAAAACAGGCAGGAACTTGCCCGGCTTTGTTTGAAAACACACCACCGGCGTCGGGAAACAGCCGAAGCGCTGGACAAGTCGGTGGTCGATAAACTTGCACAATTAGGAATGAGCAGAGCGATCTTTGAAACAAAAATCGATCAGAATGAGACATCAACCGAACCCTATATCGATATGGATGGAAATCGGGTACAGGCTTTTCGGAATGGGTGCGACCTGGTGGAATTTTTAATGTCCACCAACCCGGGAGAATCGGTCAAACCTTTGGCTAAAATTGCCTCCGGCGGTGAAATTTCACGCATCATGCTCGCGCTAAAGACCCTCCTTGCCGATGCAGATCAAGTACCTGTCCTGATATTCGATGAGATCGACAATGGCGTATCGGGAAGAATAGCTCAAATAGTCGGACTTAATTTGCGACTTTTGGCTGCTTCTCATCAGGTTATTTGTATTACTCATCTCCCTCAAATCGCCAGTATGTCTCAGCATCACTATTTGGTTGAAAAGGAACAAAGCGAAAGTAAAACCCGAACCACTATTCGTAAACTGGATAAAGAAGAAAGTATAAACCAGGTCGCCAGACTGATCGGCGGCGAAACCGTCTCCAGAATACATATACAAAGCGCTCTTGAACTGATCGAAGAGGCCAATGCTTTAAGCAGCAGTGCGGATGCGACCGAGAAAATAGCATCATTGTCAAACAACTAAATGATCATTCCATTAATCGAGAGGGCATCATGAAAAGAGAATTACGTTCTATATTATTGATTGCAATAGCTGTATTGATTATTCTAATCGGTTTGTTGCTGGTTTGCGCCCAACGGGCTGCAAATACCTCGAGTAGTGAAGACTTGTCATCAGAGGACGAACAATTCCGACAGGAACTTTTGGAAATGCTTGATCTTGCAGAGGATGCAGATACCGGGCAAACTGAAGAGCAGCCTTCAACGACTTTTGATGTTGAAGATATAGAATCCGATCCCGAAGTCATGGCGCTTTTACAGGAAATGGAAGATATTGACGGATCGGATGAAGAGGCACAAACGCCGCAACAAATTGAAACTGAACCGACAGAGACAGCAGAAAGTATGGGATTATCAACCGAAATGTTTGATGAGGCGATCGACAGAATCAGGCAACTTGAAAATGTTTTAGAGGCAAAGGGGCAAACAGCTGATTCCCTGAAACGCATCGTCGATAACCGTAATGCGCGGCTACAGCAGCTGCAATCCGGTACTCCGCCACCTCCTGAGACCGCGTATTCAGCCCGGCCCCAGGCAGCCGGTTCCACCTTTATGAGTAAATACTACCTTGCCAGGTCTCAGTTTGAAAGTTATCAATATCAAAATGCTATCGATTCTTTTCAACAGTTGCTGTCACAATACAATACCCATCATATGGCTGACAATTGTCAGTATTGGATAGGGGAGTGCTATTACGGCCTTAAACACTATAATAAAGCGATCCTGGAATTTGAAAAGGTATTCGCCTATTCACAGACCGATAAACACGATGATACTCAACTCATGATCGGTTTGTGTTATGTAAAGAGCGGCGATACCGATAAGGCCCAATTAGAGTTTCAAACGTTTATCAATAAAGTAAAATTGTACGCCGTAAAGGGTGGCAATAA
>CAZSOP010000127.1:8180-9813 GCA_964608385.1 uncultured Cytophagia bacterium | reverse complement strand
CTTGGCGTTTTCTCAGCGGTTAAAAAAGTACTCATTATTCGGAAGAACCTCAAAAAAGTCAAAGCGCCTGTCGGCGATTTTCGCGACTGGCAGGCGATTACAGCCTGGGCCAATAGTATTTCCAGCGACTTGACAAAACGTGACCGGTTAATCGTCTATACCGGGATACTTCTCTCTGACGGATCCATAAGAATTCTATTCCAGTAAAATGATCAGTTTATGAATATACTCATTGTATATGATTCCTTTTTCGGCAACACCGAAGAGATCGCTAAAGCGATCAAACAGAACCTAAAACAAACGCTGTGGATCGGTCCCAGCAGCACCTATCATCTCTGGCAGGGACCGCAAGCAACCCGCCGGGCGGTGCGCACTGTATTTTCGACATTCGGCAAAACCGGAATTATTCTATCCCCCGCTGTCTCGGCTCACTGTATCATGCCCTGGGAGAGCACGATGGCCATGATAGATGAATGGAAAAAACGGCGCCGATAATCTTATCTATGCGAAGGAATGGTGGTGGTATTTTATATAATACTTGTACTTTATACGGCTTATTTTTATATTTATACTAAATCGGGAATGGATGGCGACCTGGTGGCGCCCGCGGACTTCAAATCCGTTGTCTCGTCGCTTTAGCGGCGAGAGGTGGGTTCGATTCCCACACTTTCCCGCTTAAATATTTTTGACCAGATGTTCGATCAGTATTTTAATCCCCATGGCGATTAATACCACCCCGCCAAAAATTTCCGCTTTTCTGCCCAAATAAACACCCAACCTGCGGCCGGCACGTACACCGATTATAGACAAAATAAACGTAACCAGACCGATAATCACACACGCGCGCAGGATGTCTACCTTTAACAACGCAAAACCGATCCCCACAACCAGCGCGTCTATACTGGTGGCAATAGCGAGTAGAGATAACACTTTAATATCAGCCGGATTAAAACACCGGTCCGCGGGTTCGTGAATCGCTTGATAGATCATATGGAGACCGATCAGGCCGAGTAAGGTAAACGCGATCCAGTGATCGAGAAATTCAATCCAGCTCCTTACCGTCATACCAACCCCCCAGCCGATGAGAGGCATAAACCCCTGAAAAAAACCAAAAAATAGAGCCGGTAATACAATCAATCTCAGGCGCGACTGCTGAACCGACATGCCGCAGCTTATTGAGACCGCAAAAGCATCCAGGGCCAATCCGATGGCGATAACCAAGATGGTCAGAAAATCCAAAATATCTCCTGTTTCTCCCCTTACAAATTTAGAAATATTTTAGAATATAACAATATTCCAGATCGACATCAAGGTCGAATGATCGACGGAACCGTCGATCAGAAGAAATGTTTTATTATTCAATATCCCGAAATTACTATATTAATTTGCTGTTTTTTAACAACTTGTGTGTTTATGTACCCTTATAGAGAAAAGTTTGGCACGACCATTGCTTAAACATAGCGTGAAAACAGCAAACAACAACCCTTAAAACAACCCAGGAGGTTTAAAATGAACAAGATGATGATGTTACTGACAGCCGGTCTGGCTCTGGCCGTTTTTGCTCTTTTTGCTGCGCCGGTGATGGCTCAGACGGAAGAACACGGGGCCAACTTTGTCGATGAAAACGGTGACG
>CAZSOP010000127.1:0-8080 GCA_964608385.1 uncultured Cytophagia bacterium | reverse complement strand
GACCGGCACTTGGACGCGGTGCCCACAAATGGGGCAATGGTTTCAAGCAAGATGAAACCAATCCCAAAGCCGGTGAACCGGCCGGCCGCGGACAAGGTCAGCGAGGCAATGCCGGCCCCAAAGGCGACGGCTCTTGCAATTCCCCGGAATAGAGTAATGCTGCATAGCTGCAACCATTTAGCCCTTCCCGTCGTGGGAAGGGCTTTTTTTATGATATGACAAATGTACAGAGTCTGTAATTTTGACAGACAGAAAAAATTTTGGTTGAATATAAATATTGTTTTTATTATATTTAAGGTTATAAATAGTTTTAGCATAATTTTTGCATTGTAGTAAATGAGCATAAATATAAAACAATCAAGTTATTATAAAAAAGGAGAGATACTTGTATGAGCGATAAGGAAAAACCAAAAAACGAAAACAACCAGACGCAGAGCAAACCCAAAAACGAAAAATTCGAATTTCAGGCGGAAATCCGGCAGCTTTTGGACATTTTAACCCACTCGTTATACACTCATCGCGACATTTTTATCAGAGAGTTGATCAGCAACGCAGCCGACGCCCTTGACAAGGTTCGTTTCAAGAGCATGAAGGATGAGGAGATCCAGGATAAAGAGCTCAATTACAGCATCAATATCCAAGCCGACGACAAAAATAAAATCCTGACCATCTCTGATACCGGTATCGGCATGACCAAGCAAGAGCTGATCGACAACATCGGTACAATTGCCCGATCCGGCACCTCGGACTTTATTAAAACACTGGCAAAGGACAAAAAAGATAATGTCAATCTAATCGGCAAATTCGGTGTTGGTTTTTATTCGGTCTTTATGGCCGGGGAACGGGTTGAGCTGACGACGAAATCCGCCATTCCGGGAGAACCCACCTATCTCTGGACGAGTGACGGCAGCGGCAGTTTCGAGATCATTCCCGGTCCAAAGAATGCAAAACGAGGCACGTCGGTCAAAGTATTCCTGCGCAAGGATGCTGAAGAATTCGCCGAGGAAAACAATGTCAAGAACACCATTCAGAAATATTCCAATTTTGTTCCCTATCCGATACACTTGAACAAGGAGCAGGTAAACAAAATCTCGGCGATCTGGCGTGAACCCAAGTCCTCTGTTAAGGAAGAACAATACAAAGAATTCTTTAAATTTATCGCCAATGAAACCGACGACCCCCTGACCCATATGCATTTGTCTGCAGATGTTCCGATACAGTTTCATTCGCTGTTATATGTACCCGGGAGCAATCGCGAGCTCATGGGATTCGGCAAGGATGATTTTGGCATCAGCTTGTTCGTTCGCCGCGTTCTCGTAGAAGGGCATGCGACGGGTGTGCTGCCGGGATATTTGCGGTTCGTTCGCGGGGTGATCGACAGCGACGACCTGCCCCTGAATATCTCCCGCGAAGCGTTGCAGAACAATCCTTATCTGAGCAAAATAGAAAAAGTCATTGTCGGAAAATTTTTAGGTCATCTTAAAACGCTTTTGGACAAAGACTTTGAAACGTATAAAAAAATATGGGAGCTGCACGGGCGCATTCTCAAAGAGGGGTACACCGACTATACTCATAAGGATAAACTTGCTGATGTGCTGCTGTTCAACTCTTCGAAAAGCAAGGATAAAGATGAGTTAATCTCCCTGAGCACCTATATCGACAGAATGCATGAAAAACAGGAAGGAATCTATTTTCTATCCGGCCCTTCTCGTGAGGCTCTGGAAACAAATCCGAATCTGGAAATGTTCCGGGTACGGGATATAGAGGTTCTCTACTGTTATGATCCTATCGATGAATTCGTATTGCCGGGATTGATGGAATATAAAGGCAAAAATCTCATTTCAGCAGACCAGGCAGATGTGAGCAAACTAAAAGAAATTCCGGTCAAAAGTGAGGAAAAGAAAGAAGATAAACCCCAGGTGGACAAACAGGATGCGGATAAACTGGCACGGCGTATCAAGGATATCCTGGGCGACAGAGTCGAAGATGTCCGTTTGTCCGAGCGGTTGGTGGATAGCCCGGCAATCCTGGTGGGTGCCCAGCCCGGCATCTCTTCGCAAATGGAAAAAATCATGCAAATGATGGATAAAGATGCCAAACCGCCGAAACGGGTGATGGAAATTAATAAAGAACACCCCCTGATTGCGGATATGTTGCAGCTCTATCAGAAGGACACAAAAAGTCCGGTATTGGACAAAATCACCAATCGCCTCTATGATTCTTTATTGCTTCTGGACGGGTTTCTTACTGACCCGCATGAAATGGCACTCGGGCAGCAAACGCTGCTGACTGAATACACAAAAATGATTTTACAGGAAAAAGATAAAACATCGGAATAACGCCATGCTTGAGAACAAAACGCCGCGATTGCCAGGCTGTATTGTAAAGCGTATTGGTATCGCTTCCCGTTCCGGCAGCATACTGCAGGGTAGAATTCAAGAATTTTTAAGGAAAATGCGCCTCGGTTAACCTGAAAAATGCTAAAGCTGTTGGGTGGTTTTAAAGTGAAGCTTGGCAATCTGATTCAGCTCCTCTTTTCCGTGCTTGCGCACGAAACGGCGCCCCTGTTCCACAATGGTTGAGGAGGCGCCTTTGCCCAGATCGATTCCATATCGAGAGGAGAGCTCAGATAATCTGCGTACATATCTGCCCCTGGCCATAACCGATGCCGCAGCTACAGCAATATTGACTTCTGCTGACGGCAGCTGAACCAGATTGACGACCTGCAGATTAGACGATAATGCTCCTATCATCAGGCTTTCATCCGCAAACTTGTCCACAAGGATGTTGTTGCATTGAACCTTTTGCAACAATCGCTCAATGGCAAAAGCATGCAGGTTGGCGAGAAGATGATTGAGTTTTTGCCCCCGCTGTCTGTATTGCTCGATTTTTTGATTATAGAGAGCGGGGCATAGCTCTACAATCTCATAGCGACCCGAAACCAGTTTTTCGATGTGTGATTGCAGCAACAGAATGTCCGCATCATCCATGGTTTTGCTGTCACGCACCCCCAACCTGATGAGACCGGTAGCGGCTTTTTCATCGACATAGACTGCAGCACAAACAAGAGGACCGAAATAGTCTCCCTTACCCGCCTCATCCGAACCGATAAGGGGAAAGTCGAGATCATGCTGCCGGCGATTTCTTTTTTTCTCAATTAGAGCAATGATTTCCTCAGCCGTGTCGCCTTTTATCTGGGAATAATCGTACTTTACCCTGCCCTTTTTATTTTGATAAACCCGCAAGAGGTTGCGGCGGCCGTTTTCAATAACAAACTGCATGCCATAATCGATGGTTTCCATCTCACCGATATGATAACCCGCCGCATGCAAAATAGATTTTAATTCATTGTAAAGATTTTGCAACTGCACCATAAACCTCTCTTATGTAGCTGTATTAAAATCTCCATGGAATAATCTATCGATTGTTGATTCTTCATTCACCGAAAACAACCAAAAAGAGCGAAACGAAGACCCGTTTAAACAGTGCACCCATGATTTTACCTCATACCGGTGAGTCGTCAATATTTTGACAAGTACTTTTTTTTTCGATTCTTCGGTCAGATATTGCACTCGCTCCGGCATTTCTACCTGGCAAATTTAATCCAGCCCCTCCGCATTCGTAAAGGCATCGGCGGATTGCAGCTCTACTTGAACAACACCATCTTGCGGCTTTGCTGCCATCCTTCAGTGGTCAGAATATAGAGATAAATTCCGCTCGCAGCCGCTTTACCACCATCTTCCCTGCCGTTCCAGGAATAGCGGTATGTACCGGGGCCCTGGTTTTCATTGACCAGACATCTGATCCATTGACCTTTAATCGAATAGACGTCCAGCCTGACAACTCCGGCTTTTTCCAACTTGTAAATAATCGAGGTCGAGGGATTAAAGGGATTTGGATAATTCTGCAGCAATCCATAGCCCTGTGGCAGGCCCTGTTCAGCAGCGACAGCGGCTGTAGTGAGGACGATAAATTTACCCGTACCCGATCCTCCGCTTTCCTGACCGTCGGGATTGGATATAACCACATCCCATATCCCCTCGTTCATATGTGAGGCATAGACCAGACAGATGAGTTTGTTGCTGCTGACATGCTGCACATCAGAAGCGAGAATATCGTTTTCACCTGCCTTTTTCAAAATAACCCTGGCACCGTCCTGAAAATTACTGCCATTAATGGTCAGGGTCACCTGACCGCTGCCGGGAGCAACGCTGTCGGGTGAAACGGTGTCGATATAAGGCGCGGACGCCAGATAGTTGATGGTGACCATAAACGCAGAGTCGATCATCCAGGAGCGGTTATCATGGGTAAGCCTGACCGGCGAACCGGTTGTGGTTCGACTAAAGCGCAATTCACTGCCTTCATCACACCAGTCGCTCCAGGTATTGTAATATCCGGAAATTTGAAACGATTTCCCGTTTTTCGTATGCGCCTCTGTGGATACCGTATGCAGAGCATCCGTACCGTTCAGCTTGATCGTGGGCTTGTACTGTGCGATCATATCCGCAATAAAGCTCGTATCCGATACCGGTGTGACAAAATGCTCCATGTCCTTTGCATCGCTCCAATTGGAAAAAATGAATTGCTGCGTCGGTGATGCGATTTGCGGCGTGCTGACGCCGATGCGGTGTTGAGAGCCGGCAATCCATTGATCCTGATAGGGCGCCTGATGGGATTGTCCATCAACCATAACAGAGGTACCGGTTCCAATATCGGTCGTGACAACGACATCAATATAATCCGGTGTCCCGACAATAAATAATTTATTGCCGGATTCACCGCTGGATTGCTGATCGGGATTTATCACCACAACATTCCAGGCACCGCCGGCAGCACCGCTTAAATCTAAGGTACAGCTGATCCGTTGTGCACTGTGGACGACAATGTCTGTTGCCGCAATATCATTTTCGCCCGTTTTCGTCAACCTGACCACGGCATCTTGCTGAAAATTTTCTCCGGAGAGGTTGCTGATATTAACCGGGCCGGTATTGGTTGCGGAATTGGGTGTAACCGACTTGACCACGGGCGCAGAGGTGACATAGTGCAGCGTTGTTGTAAAGGCGGAATTGACGATCCAGGATCGAGTATCCAAAGTCTGTTTTTGCGGACTGCCGCTGGTCCATTGACCAAAACGCAATTTAGTACCGGCATCACACCAGTCACTCCAGCTATAATAGAGCCCGGACTGCTGCGCAGTGACGCCGTCTTTTGTATGTGTTTCGAGATTGACGGTATGAGAAGCATCCGTTCCACTGAGCACAATGGTGGGTTTGAACTGGGTGATCAGATCCGCAATGATCGTGGTGTCCGATTGTACGGTAATGGTATGCGATTGCGGCTCTCCGTTGCTCCATTGTGAAAAAGAATACTGTCTAGTCGTACCGGCAGCTTGCGGCGATGGAATCGCGATGCTGTGTTGAGACCCCTGCTGCCAGACAGCCGTAAAGGGGGCGTTATAGGTTTGACCGTCCACAATAACCTGCGATCCGCTGCCGATGGAGGTGGTAACCTTTGCCGCATAACCGCTCAGCGTATACTGTATGGTCGCTGCAAAGGGTGAATTGACCGTCCATTCCCGCGCATCCGTGGTCTCTTTAAGCGGAGAACCGCTGGTCTGCGCACTGAAACGCAAAATCGATCCCATATCGCACCAGTCGCTCCAGGTTCCATAGACATCTGAGGCACCATAGTTGACAAAGTTTTTGTGATGTTCCTCAACGGTAGCGGCGTTGCCGGCATCCGTACCCTGCAAAGTAATCGTCGGTTTGATCTGTTTGAACATATAAGCGACAAAAACGGTATCGCTAAAGGGAGCCACGGTGTGGGTCATGGGTTTATAATCGCTCCAGCTGTTGAAATGATAACGCTCGTTGTTGCTGATATTTTGCGTTTGCTGAATGGAAATGGTATGCTGGCTGTTGGGCACCCACTGCGTATCATAGGGTGCGGTATGCTCCACGCCATCCACAATTACGGTGGTTCCCTGGTAAGCGGAATTGGTGATTTGAACATAAATCGAGGTACCGGCACTGATAGTAAACATGCCGTCACCGGAAGAGCCGCTGGTTTGATTGTCCGGATTTACCACCACAGCATTCCACAGACCCGGTTCAGCGCCGGTGAGATCGAATACAGCGGTGATCAGATTCTCATTGTAGAATACAACATCTGTACCAAAGATATCGCTTTCCCCGCTTTTGGTCAGCTTAACCTGGGCGCCGTTTTGAAAATGGTCACCGGAAATGCTGATATACAAAACAGACTCGGTATTGCTCCCGTTATCAGGTGTAAGAGAGGCAACCACCGGTGCCGGGTCTGCAGGAGCGGTAGATTTTTGAATCCAGAAATTGAGGTCCCGTTTCATGATCGGACCGGAATGTACCCAGTCCCAGCTGGAAACGTTCCCGCGGCCGGCATTGCCGTCAAACTCGACATAGAGATAGGTACCACCGCTATAGTAATCCGCTGCATCCGTTTTCACCAGCGGCAGAAACTGATTGCTTCGCATGATATCGAACTGCAATAAAAATCCGTATTTTTTCCCGGCCTGCAATGACATATTTTGCACGTCAAAACCAAGAATCCGGTCATCTCCCTTAATCAGTGAGGAAGGCAGATTTCCCTGTTGATTGCTCAGGGTATCGGTGGGCAAGGCATTCTGTGAGGGATCATCAAATTGCAGCAGGGCGATATGAAATGGTGCATCCTCACAGGCAGTCATTTGATACTGTTCCGCTGAACCGGAAATCTTCACATAGACTTTATCCAGCTCAAAATCCGCCGGTGCTGTAAACGTCTGACCGATATCGCGATGCGGCGGTGTAAAAGAACTGCCGCTGTGATAGAACCAGCTCCAGTCATTTGCGGGTTTGTCGTTGACATCATTATAGGTCACCATGCTGGCGTCGATAACGGGATTAGAGGAAAGCGTCGTGACCAGAACCTGTTGGCTACCCGGTGCAGTAATGCTGAAAAGATTATTGCCGGAAGCACCGCTTTCCTGAAGATCGGGATTTTGTACCACCACATTCCATAATCCCGGCGTTTGTCCCCCAACAGCAATATCACATCCGATTTGGGTGCTGCTGTTCACCGTTATATTGGTTGCATGGATATCGCTCTCTCCCGATTTGGTCAATCTGACGGTTGCGCCGTTTTGAAAATGATTACCATACAGCGTGCAATTCACCCAGCTATGCACATTGGAGACCGAATTTGGCGAAATGCCGGAAACAGCCGGAGCAGGGTCCCCCCCGCCCCCTGCCGCCGACTGTAACCAAAACATGAGATCATAATCCTCGGCATCGCTGTAGTGATGATTAAAGGTCTCATTGCTGCGACCGTCATCGAATCCCACCGTCAGCAGCTGCCCTGGTGAGAAGGCATCCCACAGATGCGTTTTAATAATTTTTATGCATTGTCCGGTTTTTTTGGCGTCAAACTTGAGCAGAAAACCATAGATCGTACCGGCCTGAATAGAGACATCCTGCAGATCGATTTGCAGATATTGCTCATTCTCCAGATCAAAGTCAGCGGGCAGGCTGCCCCCCTGGCTGGTGACCACGGAAGAAGGTGTCTGCGATCCGGTATTGTTGGCAAAGGTATAGATATCGAGGTGAAACGCGGAGCCTTTACAGGCATCCAGATTCACCGGATAACTGGTGCGTTTGGAAATTTTTATCACCACTTTATCCAGTGTAAATGAAACTGCAGGCACAAAGGTTTGACCGACATCATGGTGCTTGCTGTCATAATTCGGAGTCTCGGTGTCGTAATGCCATCTCCGGGTATTATTACTTTTTGTATCCACCGTATTGTTATAAAGAATCCAGGAAGGGTCTGAGCCGACATCCGGTTCGCCGGTGGTGGTCACAACAAGCTGGGAAAACACTGGCGAACAGATCAAAACCAACATAACGAACAGAATAATAAAACTTTTCATAACAAACTCCTTATAATCGACAGGTAGTACTTTCTGCCTGTAATTAAATAACCGACTTGATTTCCCTTCGTTCTGATCCGTTCCCTTTTCTGTACCCCCACCTCCCTTGTTTAATTCTGTACGGTAGTGAAGCGTGCC
>CAZSOP010000126.1:0-9822 GCA_964608385.1 uncultured Cytophagia bacterium | reverse complement strand
AAATGTCAAGTTTTTTCTGTGACAGAAAAAGGCATGGATAAAATGCGATCTCATTTTTTGTTATTATGTATTCTTATTGGCTTCCAGATCAGTTCTGCGGAATTGACTCCTGTGCGCTTTGTTGATCGGTCCTGGGTTAAGAGTGGCTGGCATTATTTAATCGAAGATGTCGATCAGGCCGTTACCAACACAAAAACATACTATCCCCATGTAGCGACGGACCTTTCCAAGGCGGCACAACCCCAATATGCTGTCGGTGACACGGTGGATTTTTATACGTATACAACCGGTGGCAACAGATTTGAACAAATAAAAGCGGTATGCCGCAAAAAATCAGAGCGGACCTATATTTTTGCCGGGGTTGAGGAATGGCAGGCGGGAAAAATCGGCCAGCAAGGCGTGGAAAATTTTTATCAGGCGTTTGAAGAGAGCACACCAGCCTCTTCCTATGACCCTGATCAGGGAATACGCGATATACTCGAAACCTATATCGGCCCCACACCGAACAAGTCCGGTGATAACTATGTCTATATCCTGATCTATGATATCGATGATGATTACAATCCGGGAGAGGGCAAAAACGTTTATACAGCCGGATATTTTTTGCCTTATGACCAGTCGGATGGTTCTTACAGCAATAAAAAGGATTTGCTTTATATCGATTGTGATCCCGGAGATCCTGCGAGTCAGGTCACTGCATCCGTGGTTGCGCACGAGTTTCAGCACCTTTTACACTATGGTATGGATGCAGATGAGAGTTCACAAAATGGTATATGGGTGAATGAAGGGGCATCTATTTATGCAGAAGTACTTTGCGGATATGGTTTACGCAACCCCACGCCATATCTACAGCATCCCGAGCGCTCTCTCAATGTTTTTTCCTACGAAAGCGACAGTCAAATCGATTATGCCAAAGTCGGACTCTGGTTTTATTATATCGCCGAGAAATTCGGCGCTGAACTTGTATCAAAAATCGTTCGCAATCCATTAAATGGAATTGAGGGCGTTAGGGACGCCTTGCAGGACCATAATGTTGAGCTTTCCTTTGAACAGATTTATACCCGTTTTGTTATGGCCAATCTCGTTAATGATAAAAGTGTGGGCGGTAATGGGTATTATGGCTATAATACCCTTGTTCTTCCAATGTTACCGAGAATTAAGAAATCACATAAAAGTTATCCGGTTGCAGATCAACTCAATCACATAACGGAATATTCGAGTCATTATTACCGATTCGATGCCAGAGACAGTACAGCCATTTTATATGCGAACGGTTATTTCTCTGATAATTTTAAGTTACAGGTCTATTCCAGCGGGGAAGATTTGGTCGATAGCATCGAATTGGATAACGATGGTTATGGCCGGTATAGGCTTTACGGCATCAGGGAAAACACCGACAAAGTGTACCTTGTCGCTTCCGGATTGAGCGGAACATCTTCCTACAGTTATTCCGTATCCAGTATGATTGAAGATCTCAATCCTCCGCAACTTGTCGGTGGTCCCAGGGAAAGCCTTCCACCGGAGATGCGATTACTATTTTTTGGGAAACAGATGAGTTGGCGACCAGTATCGTCGAGTATGGCACCAGCGAGAATTACGACAACAGAGTTGAAAAAGATTCGCTGACTGTTTCTCATCGTATTTTGTTGAGCGGTCTTCAACCCAATACAACCTATTTATACCGCGTCGGGTCATCGGATAGCAAAGGCAATGGACCGGTTTTCAGTGCGAGTTTCCGATTTTCAACCGCCAGTATGGATCAGCATATCATAGCCGGGGTACAGCAGGCACATTCTTATGGATATCAGGGCAGAAATTTGCTCAAACATCCTTCCGGGGGATTGTTCATTGTTTTTCATGATTTACGAGATGACCGTCGATTTATTTATTATAGCCTTTCCCAGGATGAGGGTAAAGTCTGGAGCCCGTCCATTGCTGTCGATACCACGCTTTACTATAGTGGTATGCCGTCTCTGGCAATTGATGAAAATGAACGGATACATACGGTATGGCATGCTCAGGCCGATTCCGATGTTGATCCCTTTAAAATATATCATAGTTTTTCTGATGATTGGGGTAAAAGCTGGTCAGCACCAGAATTGATTAGCCGTTCATTTACCGGAGGAGACCAGCTCTATCCTTTTATTGCCGTAGACGACGAAAATCAACCTCATGTGGTATGGAACACTGTTCTGTATGCAGATGTTTTTGAGGGAGATATCTACCATACCTTTTCACAGGATAATGGCCTGACCTGGCAAACGGACATGGAAATCAGCGATTCGGATTATCACCATTGTTTTGTCCCTGGTATTGATTTCGATTCCTCGGGAAAGGCCTATGTCTTTTATTCGGACGGTGTGTTCCAGGAACAAACCTTAAATGTTTATTATACAGCGAGTGAGGATTATCTTGAATGGCAGTCCTCAAAAAAAGTTACACAGTCGGGCGTCCTGTATGATGGCCTGATATCCTTTGTCATCGATCCATTCGACCAATTGCATTTTGTCTATGCCGATAATTTTATACCGGGCGACGTGCGCATCATGTATTCACGGCTGGAATCCGGAGTCTGGCAGGCACCTTTGCCGATCGCCCAAACGGTTGAAGACGGAAATCTGAGCTATCCCAATATTTCTGTCGATATTGAAGGAAATCTTTACGTTGTTTATGAAGATGAGATCAACAATGCCACCCTGGGAAAGCTTGCATACAGGGTGCCTGCTGACCGGGCTCAAAACAAGCTGCAAAAGATGCAAGCGGCAAATAAAAAGGTTTTTCTGACGCTTTATAAATATGATTCCTGGCAGCCGTCCATAAATCTATCCACTAATCCGGGGGAATTTTCCTTTCCGGAGCTGCCGCGTTTTGTTGATGCCGATGACCTTGATATTATTTTAATGAAAACCATACATGCGTCGAATTATCAGATCCGCCATCTCAATCTAAGTACGAACGTTGTGCAAGACGGTCTGCCACCCAGGGTGAGTTTGACCTATCCCGAGGATGGAGGTACGCAGATTCCATATTTGAAAGAGATGCTCGATATTACCGCTCAATTTGATCAGCGCATGGCAGCCGATTCGTTCATTCCTCAACATGTGATCATCACCGGTGCAGCGTCTGGTCTGATTAAAGGGGAATATATCTATAACAGCAGTCAAAGAACGATGCAATTCAGCCCGGAAAACGATGTTCAGCCAAACGATGAAATTACGGTGAGATTGAGCGGACAACTGGCCAATCCGGCCGGCATTTCTCTGGACGGAGATAAAGATGGAATGGCAGAAGGATCACCGGAAGATGATTTTGTCTGGCGTTTTTTTACATCAGGAAAAGATGAAACCGCACCGCAGTTTACGCTGGGGGTTTTACAGAATCCTGTATTAACTGCCTATATGGATATCTATGTCATCGCTTCTGAACAATTAAACGGGATACCTCAGCTGTCGGCAAACGAGCAGTCGCTTTCCTTGCAGACCCTCAATGCACAGAAATCCATCTATAAAGCCGATTACAAATTGGAACAAAGCCAAACGATCCAACTGACGGTGAATGGAACCGATCTGGCAGGAAATGCCGGGCAATCGGTTAAAAATTTTACCGCTCAACGATTACAAACCGGCCAGGAAACCTGGATGGAATCTGTTGATAAAGCCCTGCGCTTGTATGTTCCCGCAAGCGGCATTGCGCAGGATACATGGATAACCATCGTAAAAGACAATACCAACGAGGCAGACGGGACTTATTCAATAGGCCCTTCATCCCTTCGGCTTGATAGCGCTGCAGAGTTGACCTATTATCTTACCGATTCAAAGGGTCTTACAGCCGTTTTTGAAAGAAAGAAAGAGGGGGGAGGCTGGCAATCTGTTCCTACTGTGGAAAAAGACAGAGTACTTAGCGCCCGGATCAGCCGGTTCGGGACTTACAGGATATCAAAAACGTCCACAGCTGTACCCGAGGTTTTTACCCTGATACAAAATTATCCCAATCCCTTTTCGTTGCATAACGGCTACACAACCCTTGGATTTAGCCTGCCGCGAAAAGCGCGAATTGAAATCGCCATTTATGATATTTTGGGTAGACATGTCAAAACCCTGGTTAAACGCGTCAAAGAAGCCGGTATCCATTACATTAACTGGGATGGTATGGATGAAACTGCCCGGCAGGTACCCAGCGGTGTCTATTTATACCAGCTAAAAACATCCCATACCATATTAACCGAAAAGATGATTGTATTGCGTTAGGAAAATATGATGAAGAAAAGGTTATTGATCGGATTTACATTGACCTGGGTTGGCGGTTGGATGTTGTCTTCCTGCGACATGAACGGTGGAACAGAGCCGGTAGAGGTGGCGGCACCCCGGATTGTTGCCGGCCCCACAGTGAGCAACGTTGATATTACTTTGGCTGAAATCCGCTGGCAAACGGATGTCGTTGCCAATTCAATCGTGCGGTATGGAACGGTATCCGGGAGCTATGAAAAAATCGTGCAGAGCACCCAAAAGGAAAAGACCCATTTCCTGGCACTGACCAGCCTGAATGCCAATACCACCTATTACTATATCGTTGAATCAGAAAATGCGGGCGGTAACATTTCTTCTCCTGAGGGCGAATTTACAACAAAAAAGACCATTGAGATGATATTCGATCAGGCATGGAATGATTATTCAGAGGGGCGATATCAGCAAGCCATTAAACAATTTAGGCAGCTCGTTGAAAACAGCAGTTCTTTTTATGAGGCTTATCTGGGACTCGGGTGGTGTTACGCAGCCTCACCGGTTGATTCTCTGCAAAAATCAAAGTTCAATTTTTCCACAGCTATTTCATTTCAGGGTGATTTAACCTCTGCGTATGCAGGCAGGGGATTTGTCAATATGGCATTGGAATTATCTCATGAGGCCATAGCAGATTTTCTGATGGTGCTGCAATTGGATGAAGATTTTGTCTTTGAACGCGATTCTGAAATAAATAATAAAGATGTTCGCCTTGGGCTGGCCGAATTGTATTTTTACCAGCAAAAATTTAGCCTTGCACAAGAGCAGGTTGATGTTTTAAAACCGGATAATGGCTTGAATGCTGTTGAATCTGAAACCTGGATTGTGAATGGTACCGCATATGGCAGTTATGCGGAAAGCCTGTTGGCTTTGATCGAAACGCTGAAATCTTTGGTTTGATTCCCTGTTGTCTGTTTTCCGGTTGCCTATCTGATCAGGCTGCATTTACCGCTGATGATGTGGGGGCCCGCTTGCAGGCGATATAAATAGATGCCTGTGGGTACCGCTTTGGATTGGCTATCCCGTCCATTCCATCTTATTTCATGAGTGCCGGCGTTCAAGTTTTCGGATCGCAGCAGGGTTTTTACCAAAGAACCACGGATATCATATATCTTCAGCATAGTCGCGCTGGCCTTCTTTAATCGAAATGTTATAGTTGTTTGCGCATTAAATGGGTTTGGGTAATTTGTTAGCTTGAATTGTTCCGGAGCCCGATGTTCATCTGCCGGCTGCCTGACGCGGCTTTGTTCGTTGTCGTAATAAAATGTCCATTTATGACCATTTTGCCAGTCCGAGCCGTGATATATTTCAAATAATTCACCCGTAAGGAGACCGTCATCATCAAAGGTGCGGCTCCATTTATGATAGTCCTGCCATTGATTGTTTTCCCAAATTTGATGCACATCTTCAGTGTGATTTATCGCTTCATCATAGGTGTCGAGCCAGCGGTCGGAATTCAGCCAGCGGTCGTTCACCCATTGCTGCAAAATTTCTTCGGCCAGGATGCCGTTTTCATAGATGAGTGTGTCTTTGTGCGCGTTTAATGTGTCTCCCTCGATAAAATCTATTGATTGCCACTTTAGTAAGAGGCCGGTGCTGTCGTGATGGGTATTCGTCCACTCTGTATATATCTGCCATTCCCCGTCTCGCCATTCATAGTATGCTCCGCCGGTTTCCAGTCCATCCGGGTCGAATTGATAAATTTCTTTCCAGTCTTTCAACCACTCTCCATCTACCCATCTGCTGTATAGCTGTTCCAACAGAACACCGCTGCTGCTATCATAGGTGAAAAGGGTTTTGTCAAAGTTTGTATAGGTGCTGTCCTGCCAGAACATATAAGTCGTTTCTTGCAGATAGTTTTTGTCGTCATAAGCGTATTCGTATCTTCCAAATGAAACCCATACAGAGTCATCAGAGTTCCAGTCGTATATGTATTCCTCTACCAGATGATCGTTTTTATCGGAATGTCGCGTCCCCTTGGTATAGTTACGCCACTTGTTGTTGGACCAGATTTCTTCGATATATTCAGTAATCTGATTAAATTTGTCGCTGGTTTTTACGAATCGTTTAGCGGCTTTTATATTGGTTTTTTTTGTTTTAATACTATAATGGGTCAGTGTTTTGGCCGCAGGTGTACGAAATTGGATCGATTCCTCTGCCATCACGGGGGATAATATAAAGATCGCCAAAAGCATCAATCTGATATAATAGATCATATCGTCATCTCCGTTTGAACGCGGTTTGCGATTGTCAGAGTCAAAGTCAAAATTAAAATAGTCATTATTACGGTATTGATCAATAAAACAATTTGTCTTTGATTATTCATCCGGATTTTTATATTTATGACTTGACGTAACCGGAGTTCTCTATGACAAAAAGAGCAAGCTGGATTATTTTGCTTTGCATCACCCTGGCCGGGTTCGCCAGTAAATTTTATGAGGGCCCTGGCGCTTTCTGGGTGAACAACTCTCTGAGTGGTGTGTTTTATGAAATGTTTTGGTGTATGCTTGTTTTCATTCTCTTCCCTGCATTAAAACCCTATAAAATTGCCCTGGGGGTGCTTGTGATTACCTGTACACTGGAATTCCTGCAGTTGTGGCATCCTCCGTTTTTGCAATATCTGCGCCAATTTTTTCTCTTCAGAGCGCTGATCGGTACCTCTTTTACCTGGCATGATTTTCCCTATTATTTCGCCGGCAGCGGACTGGGATGGTTGTTGTTAAAATGGCTTCATTCACTTGCAGAATGATCACAATGCTCCTATTCGCTTTCTTCGATCAACCGGATATTTTGAGGTGGATAAGGCGGAATAGAATCAATCGGGGCATTGATGATATCCAGGCGGTATAAGGGTTGATGGACTCTTTCTGAGGTAAAATAGACCGAGGTGCCGTTTTTATTAAAACAGGCGGCTTCGGCCCCGGGTAAAAATGGCATTCGTATAACGACCGGCTCGATCTGAAAGACATCACTCCAGCTTTCCTGATGCTGACGGTAAAAAAGAAACAGGTTTTGATAATTCATCACTGCGCTTATGAGGTTATAGGAAGAGATATCCATGGCTGTAACATTGTTGACGCTCGATGCTGTGGTGATTTGTCTGGCGATCAGGAGCTGCGGTGCTGAAAAGGTTAATGGCAATTCAAACACCCTGCTGTTGATCTGATTTTTGCTGAGCAAAAAGATTTTTTCCTGAACTGGGTCCACGGCAACGGCCTCACAATCGCAGGGTCCTGTTTCATAGGTAAACTCGAATTGTTGATAAACATTTACGGTTTGATCAAAAAATCCGTTTTCGTTCATAGAGGGCTCGATAATAAAATAGAGACGGCAAAATTCCCGTCTGGCGTTATTATCCCCGACATCGGCAATCAGCAGGAAAGGGGTCTCGTTCCAGCGAAAGGAAACCAGATCTTCCCAGTCATAGTTGTTGACTCGCCCGATGGTTATTTTTCCCAGGTCTGATCCGTCAACGCCTACGGCATAGAGGCAGGCATCGTTACCGCTGTCGTTTAAAATCCAGAGCAGGGTATCGTTAAGCGTGGATGCCGCCAGACCGCTGGCTTCGATAATTTCTTCATTCTCAATGATGCCGGATTGTACGACATCTTCTGCCTCGATCGGCGAGCCGATCGAAAACAGGAACAATAGGAAAACCCATAAAAGATTATGCATAGAGCTATCCTGTCGGTATTTATCCTTTTGCACAACAATCATTTTATCTGGTAAATGCAAGGCACAGAATTTATGAGGTACCTGCATGCTCTTTCGGTTTAACCTTCAAAAGCGAATCAGAGTTCCCTCCGTAATGCATAAAGTTTTTGTACAAACCGGGAATTTTTTATTCCCATCCCTGGTAACGTACCAGCTGTGAAAGGGGCGCTCTTTTTTTAGGCTTTGCCGAATCCGCCGGATATCCGAGAGGGGTTAAGGCGATGACTCGTGCATGGTCAGGCAAATGCAATATCTCTGCGGCCGCTTCAGGATCAAAAGCGCCAATCCAGCAGGTGCCCAATCCCAGGTTTGTTGCCGCCAGAATAAGATGATCCATTGCAATGGTTGTATCCACGATGGCATAGTTCATCCCGTCACGTCGTTTCCAGGCTTTGTCATAGAGTGCACAGGCCGCAATAACAATCGGAGCCTGATAAAACCATGTTTTAGCGTAGATTTTTTCAAGATCTTGCTGCCGGTTTTTGCTACGAATAACGATGAACTGAAAAGGCTGTTTATTTACGGCAGTGGGCGCAAGACGCGCAGCCTCCAATACTTGCTCGAGTTTTTCCTTTTCAATTTCATCCGGCTTGTAACTTCTGACACTAAATCTCTGTTCAATGACTTGCAGAAAATCCATTCTTGTCCTCTTTGTTTTATTTATGTCGCATGAACCAAATGATAAGAGACAGCAATACGCTGAACAGCAACATCGTGGTTATGGGGATGAAGAGTTTGACGTTTCCGCGATTGCTTGTCTATGGTAATATACTGAATATTAACCATTTCATCCAGCCCTTTTTCGCCATGAACCCAGCCGATACCACTCTGTTTCACTCCGGACCAGCTTATTTCCGCCATGCCAAAGGAAACAATGCAATCGTTGATCATCAGGTTACCGCAGACCAGATCATTGGCGAGGCGTTGGCCCCGTTGGATGTTTTCCGTCCATACCGATGCGGACAACCCAAAATTCGAGGTGTTGGCCAGCTTAAGGGCGTGTTCGTCGTCATCAACCGGCGTTATAAAGAGAACTGGTCCGAATAGGCAATTTTTTCAGTGGTTTTGGTTTTCTGTCGCTGATCATGTGCAACCAGTCCAGAAAAACCCCCTTTTCATATGCATCGGAGATTAGCGCAGCGATTTTATCCGCAGAGTATTCAGTACACCTGCCAAGATAAACCCTGTATTTTTTCATCCTCATACCTCATTGTTTAACCTGAATCGAATCATTTGACTATTTTCTGATCATTTTCTTTAAACAATGTAGAGCCTGTCTGCAATGATATCAATGCCCCGCATGTTTTGCGGATAAAATGAGTGCTAAAAAAATAAAACAAAACGAAATTTTGTGAACAATAAAATTATTTTTTATTCGTATTAAAAATTGATAGACATTAATCCGCGGCTAATCTTTTGTGGTTTTGAGGAGTTGATAAACCCGGGAAAATAGTATTATGAATACTTTTGCCAGAGCCTTCAGAAACCACAATTTTATGCTTGAGAAAGAAACAAAATTTTTGGAATAAATCAGCTTTTTGCTTGTCTAATACTATAAAAGAGAGGATATCCATCTGACAGAAAGAGAACTCGTAAATCGCGCTCAGAACGGCGACCTCGATGCTTTTCAGAAACTGATCAAACAAAACGAGTCCCGTATCGCTGCTACGATTACCGGAATGATCGGATTGTGTCCGCAGGTGGAAGATATCGGTCAGGAGACATTTATACGGTTTTATCAAAACTTAAACCATTTTCGTGCCGAGGCGAGTGTGGCTACCTATTTAACCCGTATCGCCATAAACCTCTCTCTGAACGAGCTCAAGCGGCG
>CAZSOP010000125.1:0-9839 GCA_964608385.1 uncultured Cytophagia bacterium | reverse complement strand
GGAGCTCTGATCATTTTTATAAAGGATGGCTTGATATTTTCCATTCAACCTCCTAAATTTGCTTATTAAAACACGATTTCAACTAAAATAATTCCAATTCGCAGAACATATAGAGGAACGTTTACTTGGTATTTTCACGGTACAAACACATCCGGCACCCGGAGCATTACCACGGCGACCGGATAAAACCGCCCTTTTTCGAGGGCTGGTACTATAAACTGGTCGATAAAGACAAAAAAACAACTCTTGCCATTATACCGGCAATTTTTAAGGCCAAAAATAATCCTCATGCTTCTGTACAGGTTCTCGATAGCCATAGCTATAAAACGATCTATTGCCGCTATCCGTTGTCCGCTTTCTCCGCCGGCAAAAATCCTTTTGAACTGAGAATCGGACCCAACCGTTTCAGCCAACAGTATCTGGAACTGGACATAAAAACAAAAACCCACAGCCTGACCGGCAAATGCACCTTTGGCGATTTTTGTCCCTGGCCGGTAAAATGGTATTCAGCCGGTGCAATGGGATGGTATGCCTTTGTACCCTTTATGCAATGCTACCATGCTGTGTTGAGCTTTGATCATGTAATCAACGGAAGCCTGGAACTTGATCACCACAAAATAGACTTGAATCAGGGAAGGGGATATCTGGAAAAAGATTGGGGGCGCGGATTCCCAAACGCTTATATATGGCTGCAATGCAATCATTTTAAAGATCCCGGAACGAGTTTTATGCTCTCTATCGCCCATATTCCCTGGCTCAACAGCGCCTTTCGGGGGCTACTAGGCGGCCTGGTCTTATATGGCAGATTGTACCGTTTTACGACCTATACGGGGGCAAAGGTAAAATCGCTCATTATATCCAAAGAAAAAATCAGCATTATTCTGCAAGATCGCAGATATCGGCTGCACATCAATGCCCTGAAAAACGATAGCGGCACTCTCTATGGGCCGCATGGCAAAAAGTTCGGCCATCACTACGATGAAACCCTGAGATCCACGATCGATATTTGTCTGCAAAAAATCGGAAAAAGAAATAAGACCCTTGCAAACCTGAAAGGATTTCCGGCTGCCATGGATATCAATGGAGATTTGAATTTTATCAGCTGAACCGAACACAATTTGGTTCGATGCAGTCCACAATACGGTCATCATAGAGCGCGCTGATCGAATGGGCCGGAGTGGCTGTAAAAAATCAATAAAATCTCTCTCAAACAGCAATAACATGAACCGCGCAGGAATCGAGAGAGCACTGAATCTGAAAAAGTGAGAGCTTTTTTACAAAAAAATAAAACGCACAATAATAAATGATCCGTAGATCTAAAATTATTCCTTTGTTGCTTCGAGCAAACGGTCAACCTGATATTCCGACCGATTCAAAGCGGAATACAATTTTTCCACGACCTGTTTAAGCACAGACAATTTGAACTCGATTTCCGCTTTTTCGTCCAGAGCAATAATATCGATAACGGCAATAACCGTCATCCACTCGAGTAATTGTTCAAATGATTCTTTATAAAACCACAAGATCCCCTGATGCCGATTAATATTCATGACGGTGTGAACCTGAAGATCATTGAGCAGGTTTTTCAAAACGTGATAAGGCTTTTGCACGGCATCCGGCTCCATATCGAACCAGCGCTGATGCTCGCTAAGAACCTGAATCCAGAGCAAGCCCTGATCGGCCTCCTCTTTGGAAAACCCGCTTTCCTGCAGGGCAACATGAATTCTTTTGCCGAAAAAATATTCATCTATCCAGCTTTTACTCCGGGTTTCAAAATCAGAGTCCCGGACCAGTCTTCCCAGGCGGCTGACCAAAAGCCAGTTGATTAAAATATAGGATGATAAAGAATCTTTTTTTAAATCCGATTCATTTAAGGATTCGAGTTCCGCTTTTTCCAGCTCCGGATACTTTTGCTCCAGCACATCGAGCTGAAGCATTACCGCAAATCGATGACGAATCTCTTGTGCCAGAATACCAACATCCATTTCACTGGTATTGAATTCTTTCAGAGCTTCAAGCAAAACCGTGATCTTTGTCTGCAGATCATCCAATACCTTTTTATCGACCTCCTCCTTGCTTTTGGTCAAGCGGGCATCCAGTATGTTTTGATAAAATGATGGATTTGCCAATTCGTGGAACGGGGTTTGAACAGGTTGCAAAAGAATTTCCCGCACCGCCTCTTCTATGCCGGGCACACCCCGGCCTTCGAGGTAGGCGCATAGATCGCGGTAATGATGGAACGCATTATCCTCAACCTGGCAAAAATTCAAAAACACATGGTACTTGAACGCCTCCAGCTCAAAATAGAGGCCATAATCGCATAAATCCTTATTGCTGCGTATATATTCCAGGCCCGTAATATGATCGCGAAAAATGCAAAACCAATTCTCCTCATTACGAAGGTCCAAACCCTGGCCCAGGTTTTTGCGAATAATCTTTTTTTCGTCACCGTTTCCTGTTTTCGCGGCAAAGCCAACAGAATCTTTGATGACACCGCGGGCCCGGCCAAACCGGTTGTTATAGATAACCAGGCCGCAATCACCATCATAACGGTTAGAGTAGGCAAAAACATCTTCATTGACGTATTCTTCCGGCGTTATAACGTCATAGAGAAGAAAATGCTCTACATGAGCGAACAAATAACGCTTGCGCAAAAGTGGAAAAATCTCGCGTTTGTGTCGCGCAATCAGGTGTTGATCCGGCTGTTCATCCCAATAGGCACGTCTGAATTCCATACCATATTTTTCGGTAAATCCTTCGATCTGCCCATGTCCGAACATAGGCAATCCCGGCATGGTGGCCAGCATGATACATACGCCAAAATACTTGTCATTCCTGCCGAACTGAGCCACGGCGGTTTCTTCATCCGGATTGTTCATAAAATTGACATAGCGTTTGAGAATTTCAGGATCGAACTGGATGGTGTTCTTGATCACGCTGCGATAATTGGCGTTCTCCTCGTTTTTAAGCATATTCATGAATGCGCTGTTGTACACCCGGTGCATGCCCAGAGTACGGACAAAGTACCCTTCCAGCAACCAGAACGCCTCAGCCAAAAGCAGCGTTTCCGGCGCTTCTTGTGCCACTCTGTCGACAACCTCGCGCCAAAACTCGGTCGGCATGGCGGCCTCAAATGCCTCTTTATCAAGTCCATACTCGGAACGGGACGGAATGGCGCCGCCGGTACCAGGCTCCGGGAACCACAAGCGCTTGATATGCTTTTTTGCCAGCGTCATGGCGGCATCGAAGCGTATGACCGGAAACTTGCGCGCGACACTTAGGATCACCTGAATGACCGCCTCTCTGACCTCGGCTTTGAGATAATTCAACTGCGCCGTATCGTTCCAGGGCATGCTGGTACCGTCATTGCCGTGATAGATATAGCGAATATCATTGGTGTGAAAATCAACGCGTTTAAACACAACCGCAGCATCGGAACGGCTATAATAATGATCTTCCAGATATATACCAACGCGATCATTCCCGGAAAGGTTGGGACCGTTAAACGTATAGGATGGATATGGTGAGTGAGGTAAAGAGAGAAAATAATCCGGTTTTTCGATCACCCAGCGGCTGTCTATGCCCATATGATTGGGAACCATATCGCCGGACATTCGAATACCGCGGTTCCAGGCGCGTTTGCCAAGGTTTTGAAACGCTTCTTCCCCGCCCAGATCGGCGGCAATTTGATAATCATAAAGGGAATAGGCGGAAGCTTCCGCGTCAGGATTGCCGCACATCTGCTTGATTCTTTTCGACGCCTGACTGCGTTCCCACAATCCGATCAACCACAAAACCGTAAAACCGCGCTTTGCAATTTCATCAAGTTCTTCATCCGGAATCCGGTCGAGGCGGTTCACAGAACGATTATACTTTTTCGCCAGCTGATCCAGCCACACATACACATTTTTAGCCAGCATAACCACCTGGGGCATCCAGTCAGAGTCGCGGCTAAAGCGTTCTTCTTCAACTTCCAACCCTTTGTATTCATAAACGCGCGCACGACCCGGGCCGAGAAAAGAAATTTTGTTTTCTTCCTGAATAAAATCGAGACCGGTCAGCAAGCGATAAAGATATTTGCCCAACAATCCCCCCCATTTGCGTCGAATATACTCCAGCTGGTTGTATAAAGAGTGGGGATGCGCAAGTGCCGGACTTTTTAACATGTCAACGAGCGATTCATCATCGGGACCAAAGGCCGGTTGCTGATCAAAAAAATCGCTCAACGAACGCATCATGTCGATATATCGGGTCTTTTTTTCAAGATCAGAGTCGTTGAACAATTCAAGATAAGGCGAAAAAGCAGGATTTATATTGGCAATCCACAGCATGAGCATCTCTTCCAGAGCCATTTCCGTGTGAGAAAGAGTACCGCTCTTTCCCCTTAACCACGTCCGGGTATCCAGTTTTCCCCTGTAAACGGCAAGCGGAGGAAACGCTTCCGTAAAATTTTCCAGGGCCTGATGTAAAGATTTTTTACCGATATCTTTTTCCAGCCATTTCAAAGCATCTGTAACCACTGTTGGCTTTTGCTGCTCCCGGTAAAGACCGACAACAAAGTGCAAAATTTCATCGATCAATCCCATGGCATAGATTTCACTGGCTCGAACCGCCTGTTCCGGCATGTTGAGCAAATCACGGCGCTGGTTCATTTTCTGAGCAAATATGCGGCTGGCATAAAGATTGTCAAAGATCACATTGCCTGATTTGGAAAACAACGTCTGATCGAATTGATAAAGATCGCGTGACTCTCTGGAAATATGAAACTCAAAAGTCGGCTCGGTGGTGTGCAAAATGTTCTGCCCCTTTCAGGATTTCAACTTTATACTTTATTGGTTATCAAATTGCGCTGAAAAATTTGAGTGATTTCCGGTTAGTGATAAAAAAGTAAAAGAATCAGATATATAAATTTACTAAAATAAATCGAAAAAATCATAATACTTTCATACTGCAATAATCAAAATCAGCCGGATTCTCAGCAGCAGGTTTAGCGCAGGAGCTGAGCAAACCGGCCAGCATGCCGCTCCACACACCGGCAAGCTCCGTGGTCAATAACCGCGTTTGCCCCTCGCCGGTTTCTTTCCACTGACCCCGACGAAGGGCATAAAAAAACACATAACGCTCAGGTTCGGCTCTTACCTTCAAATAGACCTTGCCCTCGCAGTCATCGAGCTCATGCACCGTCTCTGTTTTCATATCGCCGACTTTTTTACGGAGCACGATAACATTGCGGCCATTTCGTCTGCTTTTGCAAAAATCATAATAAAATTCAGGCGATAAATAGAGGCAAATACCGGCGCGGTCTTGAGAATGGCGCGGAGTGAACTCCAGAGCGGTTTCGAAATCAAAATGATAGTCTCTCTGCCGCCGGCCGATAAAAGCGCTTTCGCCGGTTGTGGTAAAAACATCAGCTCTGCCGAACAGGCGTAAATATCCCGGCCGCTCACTCAGACTGTAGAGCTTTTGTTTCGGAAATCCGGGCAATGTCCATTGCGAGTCCAGATTCTCACGATTAAAATCGTCATGCCAGGAACCATCGCGCTTTTGAACCGCGGAAAAAGGCCTTTTTTCAACAAAAAGCTGTTGCATCCATTTCTGTTGAATAAACGGCCAGCCGTCATACCACTCTACGGGAAACAAAAAGGTTTCCCGGCCTATGGTCGACAAGGCGTTGTAATCATAATGTCGCGTTCCCAGGCAGACCACCCACCAGCTGCCGTCGTGCGCCTCGACAAAATCCGCATGCCCCAGAGATTTGATGGGATGCCACCAGGCATGATGCTGTGCAATGACAGGGTTGTGCGGACAAGGTTCAAAAGGGCCCCAGGGAGAAGGGCTGCGGCCGATGGTTTGCATGTGTAAAAATCGCGATCCCCCTTCACCGCAGGTGAGATAATACCAGCCGTGCGCTTTGAAAAGGTGCGGCCCTTCCGTATCATCCGACACCATACCCCGGGCTATCGACCGCATCGCCGTCAGCAGCTTTCCGCTACCAATATCGATCTCGGCCTGAACGATATCCTTGTTTTTAAAATCACCGCGGCGCGTATAGTAAACCGTGCCGTCATCATCCCAAAAGAGGCTGGGATCGAACATGGGCTTATCGACAACAACCGGATCAGACCAGGGTCCGGATGGATTCTCTGCAGTGACGAAAAAGTTACCACCGCCGTTGACGTCCGTTGTGATCAAATAGAACCGTCCCTGATGGTAGCGAAGCGTCGGCGCGTAGATCATGGGATGATCGCGATTTTTGCTCAGAAAAAAATGGGGTTTTCGCGTCAATGCATGCCCGATGCATGTCCAGTTGAGCAGATCACGGCTTTGATAGAGGGGAATACCCGGATAATAGTGCATCGTGCTGGTGGCGAGATAATAATCGCGACCCACCCGGCAAACAGTGGGGTCCGAATTCAATCCCCGAATCACCGGGTTTTCATATCCCGAGCGCAATTTATTTCGAATCGATTTCATCCTGGTGAACCATAACGTCGGTCAATTCATCGCATTATTACGATAATATCTCTTGCAAAAACAATTATTTCATATGGTTTTGTAAATTCTCAAATGCAAAAATCATTTTTAATATCTTAATCTCATGACTTTTTGCCAGTAGCAATACCGAGTATTTTTTCTCAGCGTATCGTTGCGATCTCGGCGGTTTCATCGTTTTATGACAAATCGTCACATTTTTCCCAAACTCGTAGCTTTATTTGACATTCAAAAAATGTTGTTTGATCTCTTCAATATCCTTATCGGAAATTGCCGCCAAACCGCCCAGCAATCTGGCATCGATCAATGATCGGGCGCTGAATTCAGCGACTTCGAGGCGATCATAGGCCTGCAGCAGCGATTCACCCGTCGCCAGTATGGCATCATTTTCCAAAAGAACAACAGGTATCTCCTTGCTGATAGCCTGGGCTATCCTGCCTTCATCATTGAATTGCGGACCATAGGGTATTTTGGCAATATCGCGCAACAGGATATAACTTTCCGGTATCGAGCGGGTATCGAAGAGGGTTTGACTGATACTAAAGGCTGTGGCATTGGGTGCCTGGGCGGAAACAATCGCCCGAATATCGGGATGATCGCGGTAGATGCGGTCATGTACCAGAACAGCACGGCTCGGCAATTTGCCGCGCTCACGCTTACGCTCGCTGATCAGGACAATATCCTGAACATCGATCAGGCGGCGATCCTTGTTGGTCGGGGTGATCAGAAACGTATCCCGGTCCACCCGAACCGAAATCACCCCCTCGGTACTGGTCATGAGCTGCTGCTCATAAGCGCGATGTACGATCTCACGTATATGATGGCGATACGCTTTTTCGCGGTTGCTGCGATTGAGCGGATCAAACTCGATCAGATAATTTTTGGTATTGTTGAACAAAGCCAGCTGCTCATCGGTCAATTCGTTGTATTCGCCCAGCATGGTGGCTTTGATGGCGAGGCGGGCACAAAAATCAAGGGTCTCAAAACGGTGAAAAGCATCGAGCAGGCTTTTGCCGCCGCAGACAACACCGTGATTTTCCATAATGATGGCATCATAGCCTTCACGAAAAGCGTCTGCAATGTTTTTGCCCAAAGCATCGCTGCCGGGCAGCGCATAATGTGCATAACCGATCCGCCCGCAAATATCGCTGGCCTGGGGAATGATTTTTACCGGCGGTTTTTTGCGCACAATACTAAATGAGACCAAAGCGCTGGGATGGGCATGAACAATACCGCGTAAATCCGGCCTGGCCGCATAGATGGCTTTGTGGAAAGGGTATTCAGAAGAGGGTTTACTCTGCCCTTTGATGCTGCCGTCATTTTTAATTCTGACCATGTGATCCCAGTCCAGAGAGCCTTTATCAACCCCGGCCGGAGTAATCCAGATATCGCTGTTTTCATCGCGAATGGACATGTTGCCGCCGGAAGTGGTGGTCATACCGTAGCGGTAAATACGCTTCATCAGCAAGGAAAGCTGTTCTTTAGGATGAATATATTCCAGTTGCATAGTACATCCTCATGAGTATTTCAATTTAAAATAACTTGTATTACCTGGCAATAACAGATCTTGACCCGTCCGCTTTTGCAGGCAAACTCTATTTTTGGGCTTGTAACGTGATTTCGATTTGCAATGGCAAAACGAGCATATCCGTTGTCTTGTTATCGGCTGAACCGTTGAATCCATGCTGAATGAAAAAAGTAAGCAAACACACAACATGTAATTTTTTCCTTTTTGTCAATAATGAAAAAAATGATGACGTAAAACGGGAAAACAGGATTGTAGAGGCACGGCTCTGCCCCAATGCAACGCGGATAGAAAATTAAATCGAATTTACAGACAACAATCTTATATGGTTACTATAGAGAACAAAATGCATATACCCTTAAATATAAAAAAAATAAAAAAAACATACAATGGTTTATAAAGGGAAATGCCGGTTTGATTGAGCCGGCTCGAAACAATCAGGCAAACAGCACAAGACTGCAAGCCATAACAATCATGCCGGCGATGAGGCCGGTAATACTGACATGGTGCTCTCCATATTCCTCAGCTGTGGGTAACAGTTCATCCAGAGAGATATAGACCATAATACCGGCAACAGCGGCAAAGACCACTCCAAAAGCGGCGTTGCTGAATAAACTCTTCAAAAGGAAAAAACCCACCAGTGCTCCTACGGGTTCGGAAAAACCGGAAAGAAAAGAATAGTTGAAAGCTTTTTTCCTGCTTTTGGTTGCATAGTAAATCGGTACAGAAACAGCAATACCTTCGGGAATATTATGAATAGCGATAGCGACCGCTATGCTGATACCCAAAGTCGGATCCTGCATCGCACCCATAAAGGTGGCCAGGCCTTCGGGAAAATTATGAATGGCAATGGCAAGGGCGGAGAACATCCCCATACGCATCAATTTGTTTTGCTTTTCTTCAACCTGCTGCGTCTTTTCCATGTTCTGGAATTCATGAGGATTTTCATACGAGGGTACGAGCTTGTCGATGAGGGCGATGATGCCGATGCCGACAAAAAAGGCGATCACCGTGATCCAATAGCCTTCCCTGGGGCCATAGAGAGCGGTGAGGGAATCCTTGGCTTTAACAAATATCTCCACCAGAGAGACATAAATCATCACTCCGGCGGAAAACCCCAGTGAAGCGGCGAGAAATTTGGGACTGAATTTTTTCGAGAAAAACGCCATAACACTGCCAACCCCGGTCGACAAACCGGCAAAAACCGTCAATCCCAGAGCAAACATTACATTTCCAGACTCTACCAAATTTTAGCTCCTTTCAATCAATATTGTTTTATAATCATTGATTCCGCCTCAAAATACATATCTTAAGGGGTCAGCAAATTCACGTGATATAATATTTCGGCGTTACCTGTTTTTCTTTTCATACAGTCCTTTTTATCTGATGATCACACTTGCATACGAGCCGGGCAGCAGAGGGGTTTCTTGTCAATTTAAATCCCGCTCAACACCTCCAAAACGCCTCGATCTCCTCCAGGGTTTTGCCTTTGGTTTCGGGCGTCCATTTGAGAATCACCAAAATGAGCAGCAGACACATCAATCCATATAGCCAGAAGGTAAATCCGTGATTGAAGCGTTGAACCAGCCACTCATTCTCATCAAGCATGGGAAAGGTCTGGCTAACCAGCCAGTTGGCTGCCCATAAAAAAACAGTCGCTACCGAGAGAGCCCGACCTCTAATACGGGTGGGAAAGATTTCGGACAATATCACCCAGGTTACCGGTCCGACGGAAATGGCAAAGCAGGCGATATATCCCAAAATCAAAAACAACACCCATATAGCAGTCTGGTTAAAATAGGCAACGAGGCCGAGGGCAAAA
>CAZSOP010000124.1:0-9904 GCA_964608385.1 uncultured Cytophagia bacterium | reverse complement strand
CCTGGCTTTATGGTCATTATTTATTATACCGTAATCCGATATTTTGTCCGTTTCCAGCTCCTCTTTCAGTTCTTTTACCACATCCTGGTATTGCGGATTTTCATAAACGTTATCGAGTTCATTAGGATCTTTTTCCAGGTCATAGAGTTCCCAGGCATCAATATCATAGTAGAAATGAATGAGCTTGTAGCGCCGGGTTCGGATACCATAGTGGCGTTTAACCATATGCACGGCCGGATATTCAAAATAATGATAATACATCGATGTCCGCCAATCCGCCGGGGTTTTGCCTTGCAACAACGGGCGAAAGCTCTTACCCTGCATCTCTTCCGGAATGTCAGCGCCGGCAAAATCCAGGAACGTTTCTGCAAAGTCCAGGTTGAGGACGATGTCGTTATTCACACTACCTGCTTGTACCGTTTTGGGATATCTCACAAGAAGAGGCATGCGCAGTGATTCTTCATACATGAATCGTTTGTCGAACCAACCGTGATCGCCGAGATAAAATCCCTGATCTGACGTATAAACCACAATGGTGTTTTCAGACAAGCCGGATTCATCAAGGTAATCGAGAAATCGACCGATGTTGTCATCTACAGAGGCGATACAAGCGAGATAATCCTGCATATATCGCTGATACTTCCAGGATTTCAGGGCATTGCCCTCGAGATCCTGCGGCCAGGGTTCTTTTACGTCTTCTACGGTGAGGTCGTGTAATATACTCATTTCCTGCTCTTTGGCCGCCCGGCTTTTCGTGCTGTAATCGTCATGAAATGTTTCCGGTTCGGGAATGGTTTTTTGGCGCCATTCTTTCGCATATTCCTCTTCCGGTTTCCAGCGCCGATGCGGAGCTTTATGGTGATACATGAGCAGAAACGGTTTTTCTCTGTCCAGAGATTTCAGCCAGTTGATACTCATATCGGTGATGATATCCGTAACATAACCGCTGTGTTTTTTTCGTTCTCCCATTTCGATAAAGTCCGGGTCGTGGTAGTTCCCCTGTCCCGGGAGAATGTTCCAGTACTCAAATCCGGTGGGTTCGGCTTTAAGATGCCATTTTCCGATCATAGCGGTTGTGTAACCTGCCTGTTGCAGCAATTTGGGAAAAGTCAGTTGTGAGCCGTCGAATGTCTTGCGATTATCGATGACGCCATTGAGGTGGCTGTATTTTCCCGTCAGAATAGTGGCCCGGCTGGGTGCGCAAATCGAGTTGGTACAGAAACAGTTATTGAACCGCATGCCTTCGTTGGCCAATCTGTCCAGATTCGGCGTTTTATTGATTTTGCTGTCATAACAGCTGAGGGCATGGGAGGCGTGATCGTCGGTCATAATAAAGACAATATTGGGTTTTGGAGCAGCAGAGCGGCAGCGTAAAAAGGGCAAAGCTGCTACGCCTAACCCCGTTGTTTTGAGAAAGTCTCTTCTTTTTAACGATTGCATAGGCTCCTCGCTTTTTTAAATGGAATCATTTTTAATTGCTGTGAATATTGTCTCTGCCATTGATTTTTTTCGGAAACAGGCTTTGCATATTGATACTAAAGAATAACGATTTTTTGAGAAAAATCAAAGATCGTTAAGATATTTTTCCACCCCATCATAAGACCCTGAAAACGGGCCGGGGTCCTGAATTTTTAGCGATGCCAACGTTGCTGCCGGTATAATATAGACATCGACGCCGGCATTCTGCAACGGCTGAAGAAGGGCTTTTTCATCCGGGTTTATTTTAACGATTGCAGCGATGTTGGAATGCGTAACGCCGGCAGCTACGCCGCCATAGAGCACGGCGCTGCCGGTGGCCCGAACCGGTTTTTGCCCATGAGCAATGATTTCGTCCTTGCAAAAGTGGCCCATAAATACAATGTCATATCTCTTCATCGATTCGCTCCGCTCTGGAATGATCCTGGGAGGAGTATCATTTGACCCGAGGTTGCTATCTCCGCACTGTTTTCATGATGATCGCTACCAGTCACCATTTATGTTTTTATTCGTTTAATATGATAAGACATTTTCCGCTAAAAAAAAAGCCATGTAAAAGCGATAGTTGCTGATTACAGCCGGATTATTTCAGGGCTGAATAGACAGAGATTACTATTCAGCCATTGCAGTCTATCTGCGACACAATCGTGAGTTTGTACCCTCGTAAAGGCAAAAAGTGATGCTGATTTAATTTGCTTGATTATCGTGAGGATAACTCCTATAATTAAGTGTGTAATTATTTGATCCGTTTTATCTCATTTTCATAACATGTGGAGTGAATTAATGTATCGGATGCGACCGGTCTTTTTTTCTGTTTTGGTTATTTTACTGGCAAGTTGCGCTAAACAGAGCGATAGAAAATTTGTCTTTACGGATGCTAAAATTGAACGCGCAAAGCAGAACATACAACAGCACAACTGGGCTGCATCGTTTTACGATTCTCTTAAAATTGTCGCTCATGAGGCCATCCGTCTCGATTCTCTGGAGATATGTTCATGGATACCTGATTATACGCCTACAAGAGTGGTGGATTGTCCTCATTGTCATACCTCATGGAAGGAATATATCTGGCAGTGGAACGTATTATCTCCGGAATCCATCACCTGCCGGGTATGCGGTACAAGCGTAACGGAACACAACTATCCGGACAATGACACGGTTAGAGTAACCGACCCGCAGGGAGCCGTGAATTCCGTACCCGTTCACCGTGCTGCGGATGGTAAGGTTTACCGTTTTCGATCCCGCATTGCTTATGAAAAACTCTTTCACAGAGTGCGGCATTGGCTGAATGCTTTGGCTTGTGTATACGCCATTGAGCGGGATGATAAAGCAGCCGATGCTTCGATTCGGTTGCTGACGAGGTTCGGTCAGGTCTATCCCGGTTATGCTTTGCATGACTGGTACCGCTACGGGACAAAACCGTGGAAGCGGGCCGGCAAAATATCCGGATGGAATTATGAAGATGCCATATTTATTGTGGCTGCCGGCAAAGCCTATGATGCCGTAAGGAACTATCATGGCTGGACCGATGGAAAACGGCAAATGGTTCTGGAAGGCGTTTTCCGTACAGCTCTGGATATGCTTACGGCCATAGAACCTGCCAAACAGATTATCAATGACACGCCTTTCCGCTATGCCGGTGTTGCTGTTTGCGCCCGTATCCTGGACGATCCGGTAGCCATGCGCTGGGTGCTGAATCCCGAGACCGGTGTGGTCAATTTTATTCGCCGCTATTGGTTTCCGGATGGTACCTGGTGTGAACGATCACCCAGTTATCACAAGATGGCGTTGCGGAATTTCCATCAATTGGTTGAAGTGTTGGAGAATTACTCCGACCCCGCTTGCTACCAGGAAGAGGATCGGGTTGAGCATTTTTACCTGCAAAACATCACCCGGTTGCGACCTATATATGAACAACTTTTCAGAATCACCTATCCCGATGGAACCCTGCCGCCGATAAACGACTCTCACGTTTACGACAGGCCAAGAGCTCTCTTTGCCGATGCCGCTTATGCCTGGTATAATTCCAGATTTGCCCTGTTATCTTTGGCTGCAGCATTAAAGGACAGCAGCCTGAACACGGGAGATATGTTTGCCCTGTTTTATCGTCCGCCGCAGGCGAGCCAGACTCTCAGTCGGATATTGCAAGGAAATTTTTACAATCGTCCGAGTGAGAATATTGAAGATATGGGACTGGTGATTTTGCGAAGCAAAGCCAAAACACCGGAAACAATGGTTACGGCGCAATACGGCGGCATTTATGGAGGGCACGATCATTTTGACAAGGCAGACATTACCCTTTTTGCCCATGGACGGGAGATGCTTTCAGACCTCGGTTATGTCTATTCTTCTTTCCCGAATATTTTTACCTGGATGCAGCGAAGCCTGGCGCATAATACGGTCACCATCGACGCCATTAATCATCGTTACTCAGCCGGTGAATGCCAGTTATTTCATACGGAACCGGGGTTTCATGTCGCCGACATCAGGTGCCCGTATATTTATCACATGGTTACCGATATCTACCATCGTCAATTGATGTTGGTCGAGAACAGCGGTGATGCTTGTCTGGTTGATGTCTTTCGCGTGCGCGGCGGTGGCCGGCACGACTGGAGTGTACATGCCCAGAGTCAACACTTGCGGATAAAAAATGTAAACTTTTCTGCCATAAAACGAATCCCGGGTTGTGATTATGCGTATTCATTTCTTAAAGACAACTCTGTGGCTTCAATAACCCGGCCCTTTTATGCAGAGTGGCAATGGCTAGAGTCGCCGGTGGCAGGATTGCGAATGCATATGTTGTCTCCCGTTGGGGCAGAAATATTCCGCTCTCAGGCGCCGGCACAGCGACAGCGAGGCAAAGAAGGTCAACGCCTCCCCTGGCTGGTCGTGCGGACGCAAAACAGCGGTTCGACGACGTTTTTGGCCATATGGGAACCTTTTAAAGAGAACCCCGTGCTCTCGACTGTGAAACTGCTGACGCTCGATGCCGGACATCCGGACTGGCCGGCGGTTGTGCAGTTAAGCTGGACGGATGGAACCATAGACTATATTGCCAGTGCACTGGAAGACAAACCTGAACGGGTGATGTCTGTTTTAAATCAAAAGGTACCCTGGCAGGGACGTTTCGGACTGGTACGCACGACCAGGGATCGAATGGTTAAACAAGTTTGGTTGAACGCTTTTCACTAAATTGTTACGAACGATAAAAGGAGGAACAGTTATGCCAGCAAAAAACACACCTCAAACCACCAAGAAAGCGATTCCGGAAACCGGCAGCAAAGACGAGCGCATGTGGGCGATGTTTTGTCATTTAAGCACCTTTTGTGGATTTATCATTCCTTTTGGCAATATTATCGCGCCGTTAATTATCTGGGCACTAAAACGCGACGAGTTTCCTCTGGTGGCCGATCAGGGGAAGGAAGCTCTCAATTTTCAAATCAGCATGACGATTTATTTTTTGATTTGTGTGATTTTGATTTTTGTGGTCATAGGCATTCCACTTATTATTTTGGTGGCCCTGTTCGATATTGTCATGACGATTATCGCAGCCATAAAAGCCAATGAAGGAGAAAAGTATCGCTATCCCCTGGCTATCCGTCTTGTTGATTAGTGCGCTTTGTTTTTAAAATACCCCCGGCGGATTCTCTCCGGGGGTATTTTATTTTCCATTCCCGATTGTACCAGGGATTTTACCCTTGTATTTTTGCCTCATTTGATTATTTTTATTAAAGCGTTTTGCGTCAAAAACCGGTCAAAACGGCCGGAATGTTTTTATGGAATCTCCTGAAAATGTCATTAACCGGAATTCTTATACCTGACACAGTCAAACATGGGTAAATGCCCGAGTGGAGAATGCTATGAATATTACACCTAAAACGGTTTTGTTTTATCTGATCCTTTTTTCGGGTGCAGGAGCGTCTCAGGTCTTTCAAAGCGATCATCAATACAGTCGAATACCGTTTACGCTTGGTCCTGTCTCATCGGGAATGGATTTGCGCAACATGGTCAGAGGCCAAATCGTGCGTCAAAGCTGTACCCTTATAGAACAGGGAGCCATCAAACGAATAGAAGCTTTTCAGCAAGGGGAGTGGCAATCCTGGCGACAGGGTGTCCGCAGGGCGGTGTTGTCCCAGATGGGGGAAATGCCTTTCGGCGAGTCCGGGAGTGATCTGAATATACGCCGGGTTTCCAGTTTTGAATGGAATCATTGCCGGGTGGAAAATGTTTTGTTTGAATCCCTGCCGGGATGGGATGTTAATGCTTCGCTTTTTCTTCCCGATGAGGAAAAATTTCCGCCTCCCTGGCAGGCAATTGTTGTGCCGGTAGGCCATAGTTCAAAAACCCGGCCGCATTATCAAATCCCGGCACAGGCTTTTGCCCACTTTGGCTATGTTGCTGTTATTTTTGATCCACCGGGAATGGCCGGTGAAAAACAGGGGGGTAATGATCATTTTACCGATGCGGTTCGGTGTTATTTGACCGGCTATTCCGCCAATCGCTATTTTGTCATCGATGCGCTTCGTGTCATCGATTATCTGGAGACACGGGACGATATTGATATGAGCAATGGTGTCGGCATGACCGGGGTTAGCGGTGGCGGAACCACAACCATGCATGCGACCCTGTTGGATGACCGGATCAAGGCGGCCGGTCCGTCCTGTTGTGCGGTTCCCATTGCCTATCATCCCGTTCTGGATGGCTATTCTACCTGCTCTGAAACACTTCCTCCGGGACGCTTTAAATACGGGCTGGATAACGTGGATTTGCTTTGTGCGGCCCTGCCAACGCCGCTTTTATTGATGTGTGGTGAGAAAGATGAAGTTTTTAAAATAGAGTGGAGCCGTCAGATTGCTGCGGATATCGATTCAGCTTATAACATCAGCGGCCATGACGACCGGTTTCAGTTCTATGCCGATCCCGGCGGCCACGATTACACGCTTGAGATGGCACGGCGGTTTACAAAATGGATGGACAAATGGGTTGGCAAACGACCGCAACGCGCCATTCCGTCTCTTTTGCAGACGGATTTTGAATTGATACCCGCAGAAAAATTGTTTTGTTATCCCAACCTTGAAGGTAACATCTTCTCCTTAAACCGCGAACTGGCTTTGCGGTTGAAAAAAAAGCGCAAAGCTGAAACCCTGTCCGAATCGATTCGTCATTTGGCTCATCTGCCACAACCCTGTTCCATCCCTTCCGCGCGCTGCAGTGAGCCTTTTCAGGTTTGGGTACATAATGTTGAGGAAATCATGCTCAATCCCGAGCCCAACATTGAATTACCGGCGACGTTTATGTATCCCATGACGGCAGATACGGCCGTGGGGGCTGTATTGTTTTTTGATGATCGCGGTCGCTGGAGTGAGCTGCGTTCGCAGGGATTATTGGCTGAATTGGCAATATTTCTCGATCGAAGCGTTACCGGTTCTGCGGTGATGAGCGTAGATTTACGCGGCTGGGGAGATACGACCCCGGCCTTTGTACCTTATGAAATCGCTTCATGGGGCGACCGGGATCGCTATATTTCCTATCTCTCGGCAGCAATGGGTGACCATATATTTGCCCAACAGATACGTGATGGCGCAGCAGCTCTGGCGTATCTGAAGGCGAGAAAAGAAATCGATGCGAAGAGAATTGTTGTTGGCGGGCATGGACTGGGCGCAGTTGTGGCCCTGCATGTTTCCGGGCTGGATAAAGATGTCGCCGGCATTTTGGCGATGAACACTTTGTGGAGTTTCGAATCTCTGGCGATCTCGGAAACTTATTCGTGGTCTTTGGGCGCTTTTTTTCCCAATGTGCTGAGATATTATGATCTGCCGGATTTGGTTAGACAGAGTCAGAAACCCCTGTTGATGGTAAATCCTTTAAACGCCGACAAGCTTCCGATTAACCCCGGTAGCACTCGGGTGAACAATCCTAAAGTCAAGATTCTCCATCAGCCGGATCAGAATCAGGAGATTCTTCGTTTTATTCATCATCTGATCCGGTAAGCGGTTTTTTAGAAAAGCGGTATCATTGGGTTGCATTCGACGCGAAAACATCGATTTGAGAAAAAGGAATCGACTTTGTGTGAGCCGCTTTTAGATTTTTCTTGTTAAAGGTAGGGTGTCTTTATATATTATGTTTTAGTGTTTAATCGGGTATTTTTAGCTGATTTGACGATGAGCAACCATAAGGAGGATTTTAGATGTCAGGACAAGGTTCCGGCGGTAATGTATTGGCCGCTCTGTGCAGTCTCTTTATTCCCGGTCTCGGTCAGCTGCTGCAAGGCCGGTTGTTGATGGCGATCGTTCATTTTGTGCTGGCCGGGTTGTTATGGCTTGTTTTATTGGGATGGCTTGTCCATCTCTGGTCAATTATCGATGCAGCAAAGTTCACCCCCAGAGTATAAATCTGTTTTGCTCAACTTAAATCGGGATTGAGATGTTTGGAAAACTAATGCTTTTATTTGTTGGTTTGCCCCTGATCGAACTGGCGCTTTTGATCAAACTTGGTCAATTATGGGGTTTGTGGCCCACTATTACATTGGTGGTGGTTACCGGTATCGTTGGTGCCTCTTTGGCCAGAATACAGGGTTTTTTGGTCTATACACGCATCCAAAATGAACTGGCGCAGGGCCGGGTTCCCGCGGAGGAACTGATCGACGGTCTGTTGATACTGGTGGGCGGTGTGGTTTTGCTTACACCGGGTATTCTGACCGATCTCTTTGGATTTGCCATGCTGTTGCCGCTGACCCGGCTCTTTTTTAAGCGCTGGTTGCGTAAACACTTTGATTCAATGGTACAACAGGGAGAAACGCGAATTTTTATCCATATGTAAATCGATCCACCCGGTTGCGTACATGAGGAGAAGGCATGATCAAGGACATAATATCAATAGACTATTGGGTTTTGGGCTTTTACATCGTTCTGATTTTGGCTATTGGCATTTATTTCAGCAAGTTCATGAAAAACGCCAAAGAGTATTTTACCGGCGGCAATATGATTCCGTGGTGGATCAGCGGTATCTCGCTCTATATGAGCAGCTTTTCCGCCTGGACCTTTACCGGTGCATCCGGTTTTGTTTATCATTCCGGCTGGTTCGGCTTGATCTATTTGCTCACCTGGTCCTTTGCTTTTTTTGTCGGCTATCGTCTCACCGCTGCCAGATGGCGCCGTTCCCGAGTCATTTCACCGACACAGTATACCTCGACGCGTTATAATCTGACCACTCAACAACTGGTCAGTTATGTTGTTGTGATCAGCGGTATGCTGGGACGCGGACTTACATTGACGGCTGTTTCCAAAATTATCTCCTTTACCCTGGATATTAATCTTAACCTGGTTATTGTGGTGGCCGGATTGGCGATTCTGGCCTATACGTTTTTGGGCGGCTTGTGGGCGGTAACGATTACCGATGTGGTGCAGTTTATTATCCTTTTTGTTATCACCCTGCTGGTTATGCCGTTAAGCTTTACCCTGATTGGCGGCGTTGATTCATTTCTGCAAAACATGCCGCCGTTGAAATTGCACCATGTATTCAATAATATGCATTACGACGTGCATTATCTAATCGCCATTACGCTGATCAATATGATATCCGGAGCCAATTTCAAAGCCGCTCAACGATATTACAGCGTTAAGGACGAAAAAAGCGCCAGAAAGGTGGGACTTACCTGCAGTATCCTTTTTTTAACCGTTCCCCTGTTGTTCGGAATTCCCCCTGTCATTGCCAAGATGATTTGGCCCGATCTTTCGGCTCTGCCCACTTTTGCCAATACGCTGATTCCTGAAGATCTGGTTTATATCAGCATTGTACTCAAAGTCATTCCCAACGGATTGATCGGCTTTTTTCTGGCTGCCATGTTTGCCGCCACGATGAGTACGATCGATACCACGTTTAATATTGAATCCTCAATAATTTCCAAAGATCTGTACGGCAACTGGATCAACCGTCAAGCCACTGACAAACAAATTCTCAGGGTGGGTAAAATTGCCACTCTGTTCCTGGGTGTTTTAACCATCATAACCGCCATCTATTATGCCCGCAGCAAACTGGGTATTTTTAATCTGATGGTGACGTTCACCACCCTTTTAAACATGCCTATTGCCATCCCCATGGCCTTTGGGCTGGTGTTTAAGCGATTGCCGCGCTGGTCCGCGGTAAGTGCCATCTTGCTCGGGCTTTTAATGAGCGTTGCGTCCAAATTTTTATTGTCCTATACAGTGGGACCGCAGGTTTATGCAACCATTCTGGTTACGTTTGGGATTCTCCTGGCTGCAGAGCCACTCGGAAGGCTCTATAAGAAGAATCGCCTTTCTGTGGTAGCGATCGCTCTGTTTTCAACCTGCATTTTATTCGGCTCGCTCTATTTCACCACTACCTGGACATCCCCGCGTCTCTTTTACCTCTATTTGATGACCGCATTCCTGTTTGCAGGCGGAATGAT
>CAZSOP010000123.1:0-9961 GCA_964608385.1 uncultured Cytophagia bacterium | reverse complement strand
TTATATCGGTTATCGCAAATCAGGTGCGTCGCACCTCTCGTCGTCAGGTACCCCGGTGTTTAATCTGTGCAATCTGTGTAATCTGTGGTTTTCATCTGTGCAATCTGTGTTTCTTGCTTTTTTAAACGCAATCCTTTATATTCCCCTATTATTACCCAAACCAGACAAATAAAGCAAAGGAACGCTCATGAACCTCGATCTTCCGGCAATCGATTATGTCGTTATCGGCATTTACCTGATCATCATGGTCATTATAGGTTTCTTTTTTACCCGCCTGATGAAGGGGGGCAAGGACTTTTTTGTCGGCGGCAATCTCATTCCCTGGTGGGTGGCCGGGATTTCGCTTTATATGACTCTCTTTTCCGCCTGGACCTTTACCGGCGCCGCCAGCTTTACCTACAACACCGGCTGGTTCGGTATTCTCTTTTTTCTTACCTGGCCGATCTCCTTTTTTATCGGCTTTCAGCTCACCGCCAAACGCTGGCGCCGCACGCGGGTGACGTCGCCGGTGGAATATATTGAGAAACGCTTTAACCGCACGACGCATCTTTTTCTCAGCATTGTGCTCATTTTCAGCACCGCCTACTGGCCGGCGCATCATCTCGCTTCGCTGGCCAAAATCACGGCGCCGACGCTCTTTCCCAACTCGATGACCGCCATCGATATTATGATCGTGGTGGTCGGATTGATCATTCTCGTCTATACCTTTACCGGCGGTTTGTGGGCGGTGGTGGTCACCGATGCGGTGCAGTTTTTGATTTTTATCAGCATCTGTGTGGTGCTGATTCCGACGGTGTTTCTCTCCGGCGATGTGGGGTCGGTGTCCGATTTTCTTCATGCCGTGCCGCCGCTTGAATTCGATCATATCATTCGTGGCGATGTGCATTATGATTTCTGGTATCTGCTCGGCATTCCGGCGGCTTATGTGTTCAGCTATGCCGTCGGCGGCAATGCGCAGCGCTATTACAGCGTCAAGGATGAAAAGTCGGCCAAAAAGCTGGGCTGGGTGGCGTTTGGACTTTTTTTGCTCAGTCCCTTGCTCTTTGGCCTGCCGCCATTGATCGGCAAGGTGTTGTGGCCCGACGTTTCCATGCTGTCGTATTTTTCCAATATCAGCAAACCGGATGAGAACATCTTTATCGCCGTGGTTATGCGCTACATGCCGGCAGGCATGGTGGGGATTTTCCTCGCCGCCATGATGTCGGCATCGATGTCGGCCATGGACAGCGCCTGGAACGCGGCTTCGGCGATCGTGTCGGTGGATATCTACAAATCGATTTTCAAACCCGATGCCACGGATAAAGAGGTACTGCGCGTCGGGCGGCTGACGGTGATCGGGTTGGCCGTTCTCGCCGTCGTTATGGCGCTGATCATCATTCACAGCCGCTACGGGGTCTTTACCTTTACCAATATCTTTTTCGGCCTCACCGGCATTCCCATCGCCATTCCGCTCTTTTTGGGTATTATCAACCGCAAGATATCGCGCTGGTCGGCGATTTCCTGTATTCTCGCCGGCACGGTGACGGCGTCTGTGGCGCGATTCGGACTCAAATACGATATCGGTCCGCAGTACCTGCTCACCGTGGCCATGACCCTGTTGTTCATCTATCTCTCCTATCCGCTTGGCCGCTTGTATTTGAAGAGCCGAGTACGAGCGATCGCAGCGAGCACCATACTCGGACTGTTTTGGTGGCTCTATTTCATGCTGTTCAATCACAACGATCATCTCTCGTTTGCGCAGATAGCCGGTGGCGTTGCTTTTTTCGGCAGCGCTTTTTTCTGGGTGACGATGGCGGCGATCGGTTTGATGCTGCTGTCGTGGCAGTTCAGCCGCCTCTACGCCCGCGATCTGCAGGGCGATCAGTCCGATGTCAAAGCTTTTTTCAGGCAGATGGATACGCCCATCGATGTTGAAAAAGAGGTCATGTCGCGCGGCGTCAAGGAGGTCAATATTTTTCCGCTCGTCGGCGGGATTTCGGTGGGATTGTCGTTGCTGACGTTATTGCTGTTGCTGGTGCCGGGCAGCGGCGATCAGCTTTTCGTCAATTTGTCGGTGAGCGGTATCCTCTTTATCATCGGTACCGCCATGTTGCTGACCGGCAGGTTTCACAGGGTGGCGGAACCGGTGGCGGAAGAATAGGACCTCGCACGGAGACACAGAGGCACGGAGAGCAGGATGGGCCTCACGCAAAGTCGAGGCGCAAAGGAAAAATCAAGATGAAAAAGTATGAATTCTGATGAGTTGGCTTGGCGCCTTTGTGTCTCTGGGTGAGATTCTTTTTTCCGGATCATCCGGTTAATGCGTACCCAAAAACGCCAAGCTCGAGGCGCAACACCCGGGGTTTGGTCTGTTTTCTACAGAAAAAGTTTTCTGTATCCGTTGTTGCTATACATTATTCAACGATCCCTATTTTCAGCCAGTTGAAGTGTTATAATGAACTCATCAAGCCGTTCACAGTGGAAGAACAGCAATCTCGCCTGTTTGAAACGAAAGCAGAAATGGCCGCTTTTTCAGGCCGTTTTTATCACCGTCTTTTTCAGCATCTGGTATTACAATCTTATGATAGCAGGAGAGGTGTTTGAAAAGGACAATCTCATCGAGGCTGTGATCGAATGGGTGAAGAGCGAGCCCTTTATTCTCATCTTTTTGCTCGCGCCGCTGGTGATTCTTGTTCTTTTTGTCCGCCAATTCTTTACCGGCCGTAAGATCTGTTTTAATGTCCGAGACCAGATGTTACGCTTCAACAGCAGAACCTCGCTTCCCTTTGAGCAGATTAAAAGCGTTCTCATCCGGCACCGAAAGGACAAGAGCGGCCGATTATTGCCGGGGTCGGGATTGATTCTGGTCACCAAACAGGGCCGCGGTATCACGCTTTTGCGTTCCACCGATCACAGCGCGCTTTCCATGCTGGCGAGCGAAATTGCTGCGATTTTACATGTAAACATTGATTATCAATAAACGCATTTTAAAAGAATTTTTTCCGTTATTTTGACCTTTTATTGGATATTGGTCTTTCCTGCTACGATTTTTCATCTTGTTAACGAAAAATCCACGATATTTCGCATCGACGTGACATCGACGACACTCTGTTTTTTGTGCTTTAGCATTGCATTTTTTTCAAATATTGGTTATTCTTATAAACAGCAATCCCGTCTTCTCAGAACCGGGCATCCAAATATTTTGTTCACCAGCAACGGGTTGAATTTCCTATACTCAGTCATTCATCATAACCAAGGATACGTTTATGAAAGTACTCTTTATCGGGGGTACCGGAAAGATCAGCTCTGCCTGTACGCTGGCGGCACTGCAGCGCGGTATTGATCTCTATCTGCTCAATCGCGGTAAATCGTGGCGCACCGTTCCGGCGGGCGTCAGGGAGATTCATGCGGACATTTCCGATAAAAAATCGGTTGTCAATGCCCTCAGCGACCAGACATTTGATGTGGTGGTCAACTGGATCGTCTTTACACCCGAAGAGATCGAACGAGACATTGACCTCTTTAAGGGGCGTACCGGCCAGTATATCTTTATCAGCTCGGCGTCGGCTTATCATAAACCGATCATTTCCCTGCCCATCACTGAATCGACACCTCTGCACAATCCCTTTTGGAGCTATTCGCAGAAAAAAATCGCTTGTGAAAAGCGATTGTACCAGGCCTGTTTCGAAGAGAATTTTCCCATCACCATCGTGCGGCCGTCGCATACCTATGATGAAACCATGCTCATCGTCTCCGGCAACTATACGACGGTAAATCGCATGCGCAAAGGCAAAAAGGTGATCATCCACGGTGACGGCACCTCGTTATGGACGGTAACCCACAACAGCGATTTTGCCAAAGGCTTTACCGGGCTGCTCGGCAACCACTATGCCATCGGCGAAGCGGTGCACATTACCTCCGATCAGGTGCTGACCTGGAACCAGGTCTATGAACTCGTCGCCGCTCAGGCGGGAGCGGAATTGCAGGCGGTACATCTGCCGTCGGATTTGATTGCCGCTTATGATGCGGAATGGGGCGCCGGCTTGCTCGGCGACAAGGCGCACAGCGCTGTGTTCGATAACAGCAAAATCAAACGCCTGGTACCGGATTTCACCGCCACCATCCCCTTTTCCCGCGGCATCGAATCCGTGATGAACTGGTACGACGCCGACAGCAGCCGGCAACAAGTCGACACAAAACTGGACGCCCTGATGGATCGCCTTGTCGATCGTTATCAAACTTTATGGCCGGACTATTGAAAAACATAGCGGAATTCGGATGGTTGACAAATATTAAATATCACTCTTGTTTAAAATAGCTTTTATAAGCGTAAAAAAAATAACCACGGAGTAAATGAACAACAAGGAGATGTATGAACCGCCGTAATGCACTAAAACGACTTTGCACGGGGGCGGGGGCTCTGGCATGTGCCCCGCATTTTTTACATGCAAAAGAGCTCTACTCCGAGCAGGAGAAAAAACAGGCCCGTGAAGCGCTTGACGCTCTGCGCAATGAACCGGCTGCGATTGCACAGGTCCGTATGCGCAACGGCGGCGCGCGGTTGCTGCTCAATGGGAAAGAGGTCTATCCGTTGCTCGGGCTCAGCCGCCAGCTTTTGAACACGGTGTCCAACTATAGCCGTGCCGGTATTCGCCTGATCATGCCCTTTCTCGGCACGCGCTCGGGCTGGCTTGGCGACGATCGATATGACTGGAGCATTATCGAAACCTTTCTCGGACAGCTGTTACGCCGGGATCCCGGTCTTTACTTTTTACCGCGCCTGCATCTCAACACGCCGGAATGGTGGTTAGCCAAGCATCCCGATGAACTGATCGAGTACGCGTTGCCCATTCCGCAAGAACGCTATGACGTCGACAACCTGCGCCGGACCAAAGGCGGCCACTCTTTCGACCTCAACAAAGAGCTGCGAGAGGCGTCGTTTGCATCGATTCCCTGGCGTCGGGATACGGCAAAGATGCTGCAGCATTTTATCCGTTATATGGATAACTCGCCGTTGAAAAGCCGTATTTTGGGCTATCACTTTACCACCGGCCGCACGGCGGAATGGAACAGCTTTGGCGAACGCTATATGCCGGATATCAGCAAACCCATGCGGCAGGCTTGCGGAACGATACCGGACCTCGAGCGGCGCCTCAACACCACCTTTGGCCTCTTGCGCGACCCGCAAAAGGAGCAGAAGGTCATAGATTATATTCGCACCTATCATCAGAGCATTGCCGATACTATACTTTACCTGGCTAAAGAAATCCGCCGGCAGACCCAGGGACGCATTCTGTCCGGCGTTTATTATGCCTATATCGCCGAACAGGTTCACATTCAGGAGGGCGGTTATCTGGCACCGCTGGCGATTCTCAAGAGTCCGGATATCGATTATCTCGCCGCTCCCTATACCTATCAGAATAACAATTTCGAAGGTGATGAAGATACGCCTGCCGGCATGGTCGACGACGCCGGCAACTGGTTCGGCCGTGCCCGCGGCGTCGGTGGTGATGGCGGCTACCGCATACCGGTAGAGTCGGTAAAGCGACACGGCAAGATGTTTATCAACGAGATCGATCCCAGTACCTATATCAGCAAGAGATACCGGCGGATCGGCGGCCCCGGCAGTACGACGGTGGAAGGTACGCGCAAGATTTTTCGCCGCGATCTCGGCCAGATGTTTGCCACCGGCGACGGCGGCTGGCTCTATGATTTCGGCCCCATGAACAAATCGCCGCAGGGATGGTACTCGGGCGACGTGGTGATCGGGGAGATGAAACGGTTTGCCACATTGGGAGAAAAACGTCCCCGTCTCGATCTTAGCTCCTGCAGCGACATTCTGGTGGTCAGCGACAGCGAAAGCTTTTGCGCCAGCGAGCACTGGCTCGCCGGCAAGCCGTGGGAACATTACGGCATTGGCCATTGCGATTTTTTCAATCACTGGTTTCTCAATACCCAGGCGCGATCATTGCACAGAATTGGTGCGCCGTTCGATACGCTGTTCCCCTTTGATCTGACCGCAGAGGATTTCAGGAAATACAAGCTCGTTTTTATGAGCAATCTTTTTTACCTCAGACGGGAGCAGGTGGATACATTGCTGTCCATGCTTAAAGGCAGCGGTGTCACGGTCGTCTGCTTCTATGCTCCGGGTTTTATTTCTAAAGAAAAACTCGATCTTAAACAGATGCAGCGTCTGAGCGGATTTTCCTTTGATATGCTCACCACTCCGGGGCCGCTGCGCGTACGGACGCATATTGAACAAGAAGGGCAGCGGTTTAAAAATGACTATGGTCTTGATCGCCATGTTTATCCGCGCTTTGTGGTTACAGACGAAGATGCAGAGAAGTGGGGTTGGTGGACGGACAACGGCAGAGCGGCCTGTGCCAGCCGACAGGTTGATGGCTGGCGCTCGGTGTATGCCGGCGCCGCGCCCTTGCCGGCGGAAGTGTTGCGCATTTTGGCCCGTCAGGCGGGCGTGCCCTTGTGGATCGACCGGCCCGATATTGTGCGTGCGGTCAGGGATGCCGCCATGGTTGTGGCGACATCGGCCGGGAAACGCCGGCTTGAACTGCCGCAACCGCTTGCCCCGATGGAAGGCGGCGGGGCTCAGAAACAATATTCACTGGATATGGATTTTGGAGATGTGAAACTGTTTGTAAAACCTGTTTAAGCGATACTGACCGGAGTTATGGAGGTTTCTATGCAACGAAGATCAGGTTACCTGTTGTGTGTTGTTTTTTCTGCGCTGTTGTTTGCTGTTTTATTTAGCGGTTGTGGCGGCACCCGGCCACAGGAAAAGCTGCCCCTTGAGAAAATCGAGCTCTATCCCGTCGATGCCGACGGCCGTACCGGGGGGACTATGTTTTATGCCACTGACCGGGCACTCTCCGATACCAGTGAGGTGCCGGCCTTTTATAGCGGCGACCGCGGTGAGATGCATTACGGCCAATGCAGGGTCACCATGCCGCCGGATCATCGGATCGGGGTTTTGGAAACGCCTTCGGGTATCAAATTCTGGCAAAAGATGAATCCGGATGACCACGTCTTTCTGCAGGAAACGCTGATGCTCGACCGCGACAGCACTTTTAAAAACATCAGCCGATGCGTTAACAGTCATTCAAAGCGCAAGCTTTTTTTGCTCATTCACGGCTATAACGTTTCCTTTGAAGATGCGGCACGTCGAACCGCCCAGCTCGCCAATGATATGCGTTTTAACGGCGCCGCCGTGTTGTACAGCTGGCCTTCAAAGGGTTCTATGTCGGCCTATAGCGTTGATGAAGCTACGGTGCAATGGGCGCAGCCCCATTTTCAGGAGTTTTTGCTGTCTTTGCTCGAGGATATTCCGGCAGAGAGCGTTTTTCTCATGGCGCACAGCATGGGCAATCGCCTGCTGGCGCGGGTGTTGACGACGCTGGCGGTGTCGAGAAATCCGACTGTGCTGTCGGCTGTTAAGGAGATTGTTTTTATTGCGCCCGATATCGATGCCCAGGATTTCAGGCAGAATCTGGGACCGCAGATCGCCCGGTTTGGCATACCGGTGACGCTTTATGCCAGCTCGGAGGATAAAGCCTTAAAGGCCTCTAAAAAGGTGCACGGTTATGAACGCGCCGGTGAATCGGTGATCATCCTGCGCGGCATTGAGACCATCGACGCCACCATGGCCTCGGATGATTTTCTCGGCCATTCCTATTTTGCTTCCAGCCGCGATATCATCGGTGATTTGTACTATTTATTGCGCGACCGCCATCGCGCCGGTGAGCGTTTTGGCCTGAAAGAGGTTTCAACGCCGCAAGGCGTTTATTGGAAAATGAAAAAGTAGGATGGGCCTGTGGGCCATCATCGAGTTGCAGGTTGGTAGTCCCGCCTTTAGGCGGCATCTACCCACAAGGATATTACTTTATCAAGACTGCAATACTGACTGGAGCCTATATCTTTTTATCATACTCTGAACGGCAATTGTGGGATATTTGTCCTTGCTTTTTGTTACGGTTTTAGAGGGTAAATTTTTCAGAGAGTGTAGATTCCGCCTAAAAGCGGAACTACGTGCAGCAGCATTGCGGGAAGGGTTCGATGCTCTGTTATTTAGACATCCGGTTTGGTTTTTGGCTCTAGTTTTATTGCCCGGCTCCGCGCGTTCAAGACACCCGGGGTCTGACTGGTGCCTCATATCCAGCCAAGCCGCACGCAAAAACGCCAGGACGCGAAGGAAAAATCAAGATAAAAATAGTGTGGATGCCAAAGAGTTGGTATTCGAAATTGTGTTCTCAAAATAATTTTTATTAATATCAGATATTAATAACTTTGCGGCTTGGCGTTTTTGCGTGAGATTCTCTTTTTTGTACCAGAGTTGTTATCAAAGATGAAAAAAACAGACAAAGGAGCATAATGAAAACGCGAATTCTTTTTTGGGGTTTTGCCCTGTTGTTTTTTGTTTTGCTGGCGGCAAATCTTTATAACTTTTTCACCCTGCCGCGCGAGGCCAACTTTGTTGTGCGGCCGTATGCCACCATCAACACTGTCAGCGATGTGCCGGTGATTCGCGACTGGGAGATCGTCGAGCGGCGGGTGCTCAAGCTGGATATCGACTGGAACCGTGATGTGACAGGTTGGCGCCTGTCAGGTGAAAATCGCTCTCCCTGGGAAGTCGATTCACCCTCGCCCATTTTACATCTGGACGAGGAAGCAGATCGCGAGTTTCGCACTTTTACCCTGACGCCGTTGCCGCCGGGTATCGGCAAGGATTTTCACGTCACCGTTCGCATGACGCCGACAGAGCATTACCGATCGCAGGGACGCAAAGCCGGCGATGTCTATCATGTTCGCGCCGATATCCCCTGCGGCGATTTTGAGCATTTTAGTCTGAAGGAGTGGTGCGACGACTATGATTATCTCGATGCTGCCTCGCTGCGCAAAGCCGACTCGCTGGTTAAGGTTGCCGGTATTGAGGAATCGGATCCGACTCTGGTCAAGATGGAAAAACTGGTGGTTTTTTTACGCGCCGAGCTCAAGGATGCCCGCGGTGTACCCAGCAATGCGTCGCGCTGGAAAACGCCGTGGAAACTCTTTACCGATATGCGTGGCGGCCACGACAAGGGCTGGTGCACTCAGCACGCCATCATCTATACCTTTTTTGCCAACCGCGCCGGCATTCCGACGCGCTATGTCTTTGGCGCCCGCGCCCATAACAACCAGATCGTCTATAGCGGCCATTCCTGGGCCGAGTCGTTTATCGAAGAACAAAACCGCTGGGCTTTTATCGATATGGATTACGCTCTGCTGGCGGTGTTCAACAAGAGGGGAGAGGTGCTCAATACGGCAGAGCTCTTTCAGCTCAACCAGCAGGATGCCTTTGATAACATTACCGCACGGGTTTATATCGATCACCGCTGGCAGGATCTGGAGGGCATAAGTGTTCGCGACACGGTTGTGGTGCTGCCTTTTTCGAGCGTCAACGGCGTCATCAAACGCCAGTTTATCGAGCAGGCCGTCTTTCAATACCGCCGCGCCCCGCATGTGGAAGATTTGCGCTATAACTATGCACATTTACTGAAAAACCGCACTTTTTGTCTCGAAAATCTCAAACGTTACCTGTTCAAGCCGCAACTGGCCTATTCGCATTATCCCGCCGGCGGTGAGGAACGTTACAGCAAACGGCGTCTGTTGTTTGCCGGTCTTGTCGTCAGTTTGATCGGTCTGGTGATATTGTGGCCGTTGAAAAGGGGCTCACGAAAAGCATAAAACTGAATTTCTTATGTTAGGAGAATCATCATGAATAAAAAATCATCTTCAGCTGGAAAAACAGCCCTTGACGCCGCCGCAGAATACCATGATCGCCAAGACCAGGCGCGATGAAAAGGTTGTTGTTCAGTTGACCTGGCATACCGCTTTTGCCGGCGACGCGCCGTTGCAGAGCTATGACATTTACCGAAACAATGAGAAAATAGATACGGTCGAGCATCAACCGCAAACCAGCAAGAAACCG